>NZ_KV804729.1:0-290 GCF_001811425.1 Peptoniphilus sp. HMSC062D09
GTCCCCAATAGTCTTAGGTAGCTCAATGGTGGAGCAACCGGCTGTTAACCGGTAGGCTGTGGGTTCGAGTCCCACCCTGAGAGCCAAAAAAATAGGCCGGGGTGGCGGAACTGGCAGACGCACAGGACTTAAAATCCTGCGGTGGTTAAACACCGTATCGGTTCGATTCCGATTCTCGGCACCAAAAAGAATAGTAGCCGGGTAAAAAAATGACGCGGGATGGAGCAGTCTGGTAGCTCGTCGGGCTCATAACCCGAAGGCCGGAGGTTCAAATCCTTCTCCCGCTACCA
>NZ_KV804730.1:0-5187 GCF_001811425.1 Peptoniphilus sp. HMSC062D09
CCGGAGGTTCAAATCCTTCTCCCGCTACCAAATTAAATGAGGCCCTGTGGTCAAGCGGTTAAGACACCACCCTTTCACGGTGGTATCCCGAGTTCGATTCTCGGCAGGGTCACCAGAATGGACGCATAGCTCAGTTGGGAGAGCATCTGCCTTACAAGCAGGGGGTCATAGGTTCGAGCCCTATTGTGTCCACCAAAAATGGCCTGGTAGTTCAGTTGGTTAGAATGCCAGCCTGTCACGCTGGAGGTCGTCGGTTCGAGCCCGATCCAGGTCGTCAAATAAATTTTCATAGCAAAATTTTATAAAGTATGCTATGATTAATAAGTGAGATGCTGGTGTAGGTTAAGTGAGAGTCAAAATCTTTGATTTTGTTCACTCGAACTTATGCAAAACCGGCCAAATCTCTGATTTGCTAAAGGTTTTGCCATTGAGCTTCCCAAGAAACCGAGCGAAAGCGAAGGTTGATTGGTGTAAAAAATAATAAGAACTAATAAACTAAAGAGTTTATTAATTAAAAAACTAATTAAGCTGGTGTAGCTCAATTGGTAGAGCAACTGACTTGTAATCAGTAGGTTAGGGGTTCAAGTCCTCCCACCAGCTCCAATAAATCTATGGGATTTTACATGGAGGAGTTCCCGAGTTGGCCAAAGGGGACGGACTGTAAATCCGTTAGCTTAGCTTTCAGTGGTTCAAATCCACTCTCCTCCACCAAAAAACTTTATAAAAATTTACTTATGCGGATGTGGCTCAGTGGTAGAGCATCGCCTTGCCAAGGCGATGGTCGCGAGTTCGAATCTCGTCATCCGCTCCATTTTTTTATGTATCCTTAGCTCAGCTGGATAGAGCGTCTGGCTACGGACCAGAAGGCCGGGGGTTCGAATCCTCTAGGATACGCCACAAAAACTTGTAATTTTATATTACAAGCTTTTTTGTTTTATGCAGGAGTGCTGGAATAGGCAGACAGGCATGTTTGAGGGGCATGTGCGAGAAATCGCGTGAGGGTTCAAGTCCCTCTTTCTGCACCAGATGAACTACTTAACTTTTGTTAGGTAGTTTTTTTTATGCAAATTTTTAGAAATGACTTGCTAATAATTTTTTTTATTGAGAAAAATTTTTTAATAAATTTCTTTTGTGGACACAAAAATATTAGTGAGATAGGGACATCTGTGTTATACTAAAATAAGCAAAATAAAGGAGGATTTTTATGGAGCAAAATGTCTATTTAGATAAGGAGCGCCTGGAAAATTCCAAATCTACTACAAAGGCTTTGGGAGAGTCTCTGGAGATTGATTCTCTTAAGGAAAAAGTTGTTGAACTTAATAAAAAACAAATGGAACCAGGTTTTTGGGACGACAATGAGGCTGCCCAAAAAGTTATAAATGAAACAAATTCATATCAAAGGAAGATAGATCAGTACGACCAGTTAAATGAGCTAATTACAGATGCAGAGGATCTTATTACTTTAATGGAAATCGAGGAAGATTATTCTTCTTATGCTGACTTTCAAGCTCTTGTTGATGAAATTGAAAAGGAAACTGCTGACTTTAAGCTTAATACTCTCTTAAATGGCGAGTACGATTCTAACGATGCCATTCTTTCTATTCACGCTGGTGCTGGTGGTACTGAGGCACAAGATTGGGCGAGTATGCTTCTCAGGATGTACACTAGATATGCTGAAAACAAGGGCTTCAAGGTTGAAACTCTTGACCTCTTAAAGGAAGACGAGGCTGGCATTAAGTCTGTTACTTTAAAAATTTCTGGAGAAAACGCCTATGGCTATCTAAAAGGTGAGAAGGGCGTTCACAGACTTGTAAGGATTTCTCCTTTTGATTCTAACAAAAGAAGGCACACTTCTTTTTCATCTGTTGATGTCTTCCCAGAGCTTGATGACGACAATGAAGTTGAAATAAAGGAAGAAGAGTTAAAGATTGACACATACAGGTCTTCTGGTGCTGGTGGTCAACACGTAAACACTACTGACTCTGCTGTTAGAATCACACATATTCCTACTGGTATTGTTGTTCAGTGTCAAAATGAAAGAAGTCAAATTCAAAACAGAGAAAAGGCAATGAACATGTTAAAGGCAAAACTTATTGCCCTTGCTGAAGAAGAAAAGAAGGAAAAAATCGAAGATCTCCAAGGTAATTATTCACAAATTGCATGGGGTTCACAAATTAGGTCCTATGTTTTCCAACCTTATACAATGGTCAAGGATCACAGAACTAATGTAGATGTTGGTGATGTGGAAAGAGTAATGGACGGAGATTTAGATACTTTTATTAACGCCTATTTGCAAGAAAAGGCGACTGCAGAAAGCTGAGGTTGATATGGCAAAGGATGTAATTATTGCCCTTGATTTTCCAAGTGGCGAAGTAGCTCTTGATTTTTTAAAAAATTTTAAGGACGAAAAAGTTTATGTAAAAGTTGGAATGGAGCTTTTTTATAAGGAAGGTCCAAGTATTATTAATGAGATAAAAAAACTTGGACACAAAATATTTTTGGATTTGAAAATTCACGACATTCCAAATACTTGTAAGGGTGCGACAAATTCTCTAATTTCACTTGATGTTGACATGATAAACTACCACATAGCTGGCGGCAAAAAAATGTTAAGTGAAGCTAGTGAGATTGTAAATAAGGAAAAGCCTGAGATGATTACTCTTGGCGTAACTATGCTTACTTCAACTGACGAAGATGTTATGCACCATGAGCTTAAAATTGACGAGAGAAAATCTCTTGATGATGTTGTTCTTGATTATGCAAGACTTGCCAAAGATGCAAACTTATCTGGCATAGTTTGCTCTGCCCTTGAAGTGCCAAAGATTAAAGAAAACTTAGGAGATGACTTTATCACAGTTACTCCTGGCATTAGAAAAGTTAAGGGTACTGACGACCAAAAGAGAGTTGTAACTCCAAGTGAGGCAAGAGAATTAGGGTCTGACTATATAGTTGTTGGAAGACCTATCACAAAGGCAGAAGATCCACTAAAGGAATACAAGGAAATTAAAAGAGACTTTTTAGGAGGAGAATAATGCGAGAAATTGCGAAAATTTTATTAAAACTAAAGGCTGTAACACTTTCACCGGAAGAACCTTACACTTGGGCATCTGGCATAAAGTCTCCTATTTACTGTGACAACAGACTTACACTTTCTTACCCAGAGGACAGAAAAGTTGTAGAAGAGAGTCTTGTAAATTTAATTAAAGGAAAATTCCCTAATGTAGAATATATTATGGGTACAGCAACTGCTGGCATTCCTCATGCTGCTATTATTGCTGACAAAATGAATTTACCTATGGGCTTTGTGAGATCTTCAAACAAGGACCATGGCAAGCAAAATAAAATCGAAGGGGCAAAAATTCCTGGCGCCAAGGTTGTTGTAATTGAAGACTTATTTTCAACTGGCGGCTCCTCTATTGAAGCTGCAAAGGCCCTTACTGATGTGGGCTATGAAGTTCTTGGCATAGTAAGTATTTTCACCTACAATATGAAATCAGCTGCTGAAAATTTTGAGGCTTCTGGCTACAAACACGAATCACTTACAAATTTTGACGAACTAATTGATGTTGCTCACGAAATGGACTACATCAAGGAAAGTGAAATTGAAAAGTTAAAATTATTTAGGGAAAATCCAAAGGATTCCTCTTGGATGAATGTTTAATTTACTTTTTGGGTAAAGAAAAAGTGAAATTCAAACTTAGGGGGAAAATAGTTGAATTATTATAAAACTTTAAGAAGGATCTTGCCTTATGCCAATCAAGTTTTTAAAAATAAGGATAGGTTAAATAAAGTTATTGAGGAGTCTATGTCACAAACTAATAAACTTGATATGTTTAAAAAGATTTCTCGGGAACTTAAACTTGCCCTTGGGCTTGTCATGGACTATTCAAAGGGAAACTATAGAGATGTAAAGAAAAAAGATATTATCTTAATTGTGGCAGGATTTTTGTATCTATATAAATCCAGCTGACATTGTTCCAGATTTTATTTTATTTTTTGGCTTTTTCGACGATTTAAGTGTTTTAACTTACATCATTAAGAAATTGAACAAGGAATTGGAAAAATATGATAAGTGGAAAAATTCTAGGTACTGATTTTTTCAAGAGAGACACAGTTGAAGTAGCAAAAAATTTATTAGGAAAGAAAATTATCAGAAATATTTCTGGTAATTTTTTCTGTGCAAAAATAGTTGAAACTGAAGCCTATCTCGGTTTAAATGACAGAGCTTGTCACTCCTACGGCGGAAATATTACAAAGAGAAATGAGATTTTATATAGAGAGGGCGGCACAATTTATGTCTATCTTATTTATGGAATGTATAATCTCTTTAATATTGTGACAAGGGATGAGGGCGAGCCAGAGGCTGTCCTAATTCGTGCAGTAGAGCCTATTGAAAATATAGATGGAATAGCGATAAATAGATTTGGGAAAAATTTTAAAAATTTATCTACTTATCAAAAGAAAAATCTAACTAATGGACCAGGAAAACTAGCTATGGCTCTTAGCATTGATAGAAGTTTAAATGGTAAAATTCTCTCAAAAGATTATTTATTTATAGAAGATGGAGAAGAAGTTAAAAATATAATTACTGCGAAAAGAATTGGAATAGATTATGCAGAAGAGTATGCAAATCTTCCTCTAAGATTTTACATAGGGGATAATCCTTATGTGTCGGTAAAATAAGGTAGATTTTTGTTAGGTTATCACTTATAATAAGTTAACATAAAGGTGATGTAATGATTAGCATAAAAAACTTGTCTTTTAAATATGATTATGAAGACGAAAATGCAATACAAATTTTAAAAGATATAGATTTAGAAATAAATGAAGGCGAGTTTGTCGCCCTCCTTGGACATAATGGTTCAGGAAAGTCAACTCTTGCTAAATTAATTAATGGACTCTTAATTCCTGGCCAAGGTGATGTTCTTGTTGACGGCATGAACACGAAGAATGAAGAAGAGATTTGGGATATTAGGAGAACGGCGGGAATGGTTTTTCAAAATCCTGACAACCAATTAGTTGCCACAATTGTCGAAGATGAAGTGGCCTTTGGTCCAGAAAATCTTGGCATTGAGCCAAGTGAAATAAGAAGAAGAGTTGATAAGGCTCTAGAAGATGTGGGAATGACAGATTACAAAAAGAATGCTCCCCATCTTTTATCTGGTGGACAAAAGCAAAGAGTTGCCA
>NZ_KV804730.1:5287-60782 GCF_001811425.1 Peptoniphilus sp. HMSC062D09
GGTGGACAAAAGCAAAGAGTTGCCATAGCAGGAATCCTTGCCATGAGTCCAAAATATATTATTTTAGACGAGCCAACTGCCATGCTTGACCCTAGTGGAAGGCACGAAGTTATTGATACTCTTGTGAAGTTAAATAAGGAAGAAAATAAAACTATTATCCTAATCACTCACTACATGGAAGAAGCAGCAATCAGCGACAGAGTTGTAGTTATGGAAGATGGAAATATTGTCCTAAGTGGAAAGCCTAGGGAAGTATTTTCTCATGTTGATGAAATAAAAAAATTGGGACTGGATGTACCACAAGTTACAGAACTGGCACATGAGCTTAAAAAAGATGGTATTGAAATTTCTACAGAAGTTTTAAATATCCAAGAAATGGTGAAGGAAATATGTCACTTATAGAGATAAAAAATTTAACACATATTTATAGTGAGGGCCTTCCCTTTGAGAAGAAGGCAATTGATGATATAAATTTAAAAATTGAAGAAAATGAATTTATTGGTCTCATTGGTCACACAGGCTCTGGCAAATCAACTTTTATTCAACACTTAAATGGACTTTTAAAGCCAAGCAGTGGAGAAATAATTGTGGATGGAATGAAGGTAGACAAGTCCAGCTCAAACTTAACTGAGCTGAGGAAAAAAATTGGACTTGTATTTCAATACCCAGAGTACCAACTTTTCGAAGAGACCATAGAGAGAGACATTGCCTTTGGACCAGGTAATTTAGATTTATCTGAAGAAGAAGTCCTAAGAAGAGTAAGGTCTTCCATGGATTCGGTGGGACTTGACTACGAAACTTATAAGGACAAGTCGCCCTTTGAACTTTCTGGTGGACTAAAGAGAAGAGTCGCCATAGCAGGAGTCCTTGCCATGGAGCCAAAGGTTTTAATATTAGACGAGCCAACGGCAGGACTTGACCCAAGAGGTCGTGACGAAATCCTTAGTGAAATAAAAAGTATTCACGAAAAAAGGAAGATCACTGTAATTTTAGTTTCTCACTCCATGGAAGATGTGGCAAAAATTGCTGAGAGAATTATTGTAATGGACAAGGGAAAAGTATTTTTAGACTCAAATCCAAGAGAAATTTTTAGAAATGAAGACAAACTTCTATCAGTTGGACTTGGCATCCCTCAAATAACTTCCCTTATGAGAGCTTTAAAGAAAAAGGGATTAGATATTAACGAAGATTCAATAACGGTGGAAGAAGCTAAGGACTCTTTGATAAAATATTTTAGAGGTGTTTCTCATGTTTAAAGATATAACAATTGGACAGTATTTTCCAGGAGAAACCCTAGTTCATAAATACGACCCAAAGCTAAAGATGCTTACCATGATACTTTTCATTGCATCTCTGTTTTTTATCTCTTCAGTATTTATGTATTTGCCAGTGGTAATTTATTTGCTACTTATTATCTATGCAGCAAAACTACCTATGGGTTTAGTCCTTCGCGGGCTTAAACCACTTAAATGGATAATACTGGTTACTTTCATAATAAATTTATTTTTCTCACCAGGTGAAGCAAAATACACATTTGGAATTTTGAAAATTTCACAAGAAGGAATTGACCTTGCAGTATTTATGGGCATAAGACTTATACTTTTAGTTCTTGGCACATCACTACTTACTTATACAACATCGCCAATTGAACTTACAGATGGAATTGAGTCTCTTCTTAGACCCTTTAGAAAAATTGGAGTTCCAAGTCACGAAATCGCCATGATGATGACAATTGCCCTTAGGTTTATTCCAACTCTAATCGAAGAAACAGACAAAATTATGAAGGCACAAATGGCAAGAGGAGCAGATTTTGAATCGGGAAATATAGTGAAGCGTGCAAAAAATTTAGTGCCCCTACTTGTTCCCCTCTTTATAAATTCCTTTAGAAGGGCAGAAGAACTTGCCACAGCCATGGAAGCAAGATGCTACAGGGGTGGAGATGGCAGGACAAAAATGAATGCATCAAAAATTGTGAAAAAAGATGTAATTATTTTTGTGGGCAATTTAATATTTTTTGCAGCAATAATTTTGGTTTCAAAACTATGAATATACTGATAAAAATAACTTATGACGGCACTAACTTTCACGGATTTCAAATTCAACCTGATGAGAGAACTGTGGAAGGCGAACTAAATAAGGGTCTTGCCAAAACCTTAAAGGAAGAAGTAAAAGTTTTTTATGCAGGCAGAACTGACAGGGGAGTTCACGCCCTTGGTCAGTATGCAAATTTTTATTCAGACACCACAATTGACATTGGAAATCTTCCAAAAGTTATAAACTTTAACTTGCCTGAAGATGTTTCAGTTGTCGGTGCAAAAATTGTGCCAGATGATTTTCACGCCAGATATGATGCAAAGTTAAAAAAATATCGCTACGTAATTCACAGATCTCGCTATAGAAATGCCTTACTTTTAAATAGGGCCTATGAATATCCCTATGAAGTGGACCCAGAGAGAATGAGAAAGGCTCTCTCATACTTAATTGGCGAGCACGACTTCAACTCCTTTATGGGTAAGGGAGCTGTAGTAAAAGATTCCATAAGGACAATAGATAGGATTGATGTAATAGAAGATGGCGACTTTTTGTATCTGGACTTTGTGGCAAAGGCCTTCTTAAAAAATATGATAAGAATAGTAATTGGAACTGCCCTTGAAATAGGACGAGGACAGAGAGAAATTGAATACATGAAAGAAGCCTTGGAAAAGAAAAAGAGAAAGGCTTCAGGACCAACAGCACCAGCCTGCGGACTATACTTAGTAGATGTTAAGTATTAGCTCTCGGGCTTTTTTCTTGCATAAAAACCTTGATTCGGCAAAAATTTCAAGAAAAAATTTATTTTTAAAAGTGCGGCAAAGTGCAATAAATTGATAATATAAAAAGTATTTGGTATAATTATTTTAGTTAATTTGGAGGTGTAATAGTGGATAATAAATATCTTGTTAATGGTAATGAGGCAGATGGTAAAGTTAAGATTTCTGAAGATGTTATCGCTACAGTTGCATCAGTTGCAGCTGAAAGTGTTGATGGCGTTGTTAAAGTTGGATCAAACTTCAAGTCTCAAGTTACTGACATTTTAAATACAAAAAACTTCAATAAGGGCGTAAGAGTTAATATTGGAGAAAGAGAAACTATTGTAGATGTATATATTACTATTGAGTACGGAATTAAAATCGTTGAGCTTTCTGAAAAGGTGCAAGCACAAGTTAAGGAAGCTATTGAAAATATGACAGACTTTGATGTTGTGGAAGTGAATGTGCACATTTCAGGCATAGCTTTAAAAAATTCTGAAAAGACGATTGTAAAATGAGTAGAAAGAAAGCAAGAATAGGTGCCATGCAGGCACTCTTTTCTATGGACATAAACAACGATTTTTCTCTTGACAATTTGAATTTATTTATGGAAAATAATCACTTCCTAGGCGATGAAGCTGATTACATTAATAGAGTTGTGCCAGATATTTTGGATAAGCTCGAAAGTGTGGATGAGACAATCGAAAAGAACTTAAAGGGCTGGACTATGGCTAGGCTTGCCAAGGTGGATAGGCAAATTTTAAGAATTGCTGTCTATGAATTTTTGTACAAAGATGACATTCCACCAGAAGTTTCTATTAACGAAGCTGTTGAAATTGCAAGGCTCTATAGTTCTGATGATGCGCCTAAATTTATAAACGGAATTTTGGGAACTATTTATAGGAGTTTTTAATTTGGCAAAGGCTGCTTTTAATGTAAGTGAACTTAATAATTACATCAAAAAGCTAATCTCAATGGACTACATCTTGAGGGATATTAACATCACTGGCGAGGTCACGAATTTAAATGTGCATAGTAATGGCAATATTTATTTTTCTCTAAAGGACAAGTTTGCAAGAATTGATGCAATGGCAAGTCAGGATGATATAAATATTAAATTATCTGACGGTGCCAAGGTCATGGCTAAGGGCACTGTCACTTATTATGAGAGAAGTGGCAGGATTTTTTTATATGCCAGTGAAATTGAGCTTGATGGCAGGGGAAATCTCTACCAAAAATACTTGGAATTAAAGAAAAAACTTTCTGAGGAAGGTCTTTTTGATCCTTCTCACAAGAAAAAAATCAAAAAATATCCATCTTCTATTGGATTAATCACGTCTACAAGTGGCGCTGCCATAAAAGATGTTATAAATCTCTTTAGAAAGAGAAATAAAAATTGTGATATTTTTGTTTTTCCAAGTTTAGTTCAAGGTGATGCGGCAAGTGAAAACTTAATTCGCGGCATAAAATATTTTAATGAAAAAAAGATAGTTGACACAATAATTATTGCTCGTGGTGGCGGAAGTTTTGAGGACTTATTTGTCTTTAATGACGAGAGCCTTGCCAGAGAAATTTTTGCGTCAAAAATTCCTATTATTTCTGCCGTTGGTCACGAAATCGACTACACTATATGCGATTTTGTATCAGATTTAAGGGCGGCAACGCCAACAAATGCAGCTGAATTAGCGACTCTAAGTGAAGATGAAATTGTCGACTATCTTTCAAAAAAGAAAGATGAGCTCAATAATTTAATAGAGAGAAGGCTAAGTGTCAGTCACTTGAAGTTACTTTCTCTATACAAAAATATTTCTCTAAAAAATCAAGTTTATAAGATGAATTCTATGACGAGAGACCTACTTTATAAGGGAACTTTATTAAATAATTCCATGGAAAAAATTTTGCAGGACCATGCTTATGATCTTCAAAAGAAAAAGTTTTACTTGCAGAATTTTAAGTTAAATAAGTCCAAGGAAATCGAAAATTATTCCTACAGGCTTAATAATATTTCAGTGAAATTATCTTCCAAAATCAGCAAAAATAGGGAAAATTTGAACTTTAACAAAAAACTTTTAGCTTATCATTTTTATTCACGCATCAAAGATGAATTTGACAAGTTTAAATCCTATGAAAAGTTTATTTTGGACTACGATTTAGATAATAGATTAAAAAATGAATGGGAAAGGCTAAATTTTTTAAGGGTAAGATTAAATTCAGCCTTTGATAAGATTAATAAAATAGAAATACTTACAGAAGATGGATTAGAGTTAAAATCTGCCAAGGATGCAAGGCTTGGAGAAATTATTTCTCTAAAATTCAAGGATGGTAATGTTAAATCCAAGGTTCAAGAAGTGGAAATGAGGGATTAAATGCAAAGAGATTACGAAAGTTCTTTTAGGGAGCTTGAAAAAATTATAAAGGAACTTGAGTCTAAGGACATTAGTCTCGAAGATTCCATAAAAAAGTACGAAGAAGGCATTGAACTTTACAAGTATCTTAACAATACTCTAAAGGCATACGAAGGCAAAATTAAAACTATTGCAGAAGAAAATTCTGAATTTATTGAGGACAAGAAAGATGACAGATACAGATAATTTATTAGAAAAATTTAAAAATTATTTGAGCTCACTACTTGAATACGACGACAGTCCACAACATAAGGTAATTGATTCTATGAAATATTCACTTTTTTCTGGTGGAAAGAGAATTAGACCTATGCTAACTCTTTTGACTTACAGTGAGTTTTCAAGTGAAGAGGATTCCTTTGATAAAATTCTTCCCTTTGCTGCTGCAATTGAGATGATACATACTTATTCTCTAATTCACGACGATCTTCCAGCTATGGATAATGACGATTTTAGAAGAGAAAAGCCAACTAATCACAAGGTTTATACTGAAGGAATTGCCATTTTGGCAGGGGACGGACTTCTAAATATGTCCATGGAAATTCTTCTTAGACATATTGAAAATCTTGAAGACAAAGACGACCTAAAAAGAGCAATAAGGGCAATGAAATACATCTATAATGCCACTGGCGTAAATGGAATGATTGGCGGACAAACTATTGACATAGATTTTAAGGTGGCTGATTATAACGAGGACATCTGCGAAAATATGTACAAGCTAAAGACAGGTGCTCTAATAAAGGCATCTGTAGTTGTAGGTGGCATAATAGCAGGAGTTGAAGCAGACAACATCACTAAACTTTCAAAGTTTGGTGAAAATATTGGTCTTGCTTATCAATATGAAGACGACCTACTTGATGAGGACAAGGATCCTGACAGTGGCGAAATAAATATGCTTTTCTTCAAGGAAAAAGAGGATTTAAAAAATGAAATTGTGGACCTTACTAATTCTTCCTATGAAGCACTTGAAGGGCTTGAGCTTAAAGACAATTTACTAAAAAGTTTTGTTGCAAAACTAATAAATAGGAGCAGATAATGGCTAAAAAACGCGCAGATGTTTTATTAGTTGAAAAGGGCTTAATTGATTCAAGAGAAAAAGCCAAGAGATTAATAATGGAAGGCAAGGTTTTTATTGGCACTGAAAGAGTGGAAAAGCCAGGCATGCAATTAAAGGATGATGCCAAAGTCTACATCAAGGGCTTAGAGGACAGCTTTGTGTCAAGGGGTGGTCACAAGCTTGAAAAGATGATTGACGATTATGACATAGACCTAGAGGGTGCTGTCTGCGTTGACATAGGCGCCTCAACTGGAGGCTTCACTCACTGCATGCTAAAACATGGGGCCAAAAAAGTTTATGCCATTGATGTGGGTTACAATCAGCTTGACTATAGGCTTAGGATGGATGATAGGGTAGTCTCTCTTGAGAGAACTAATATTAGATATTTTGACACTACACTGATTTCAGAGGAAGTTGATTTTATTTCCATAGATGTTTCCTTTATTTCCCTTGAATTAGTCCTTCCCGTTGCAAAAGAAATTTGTGGCGAAAAGGGAAAAATTGTTGCACTTATTAAGCCTCAATTTGAAGCAGGAAAAGGCAAAGTTGGCAAGGGCGGCATAGTAAGGGACAAAAAAGTACATATTGAAGTTATTGAAAAGATAATAGGTCTTGCTAGGGACTTGGATTTAAATATTCTTGCTCTCACAAATTCTCCAATTAAGGGCACAAGTGGCAACATTGAATTTTTAATTTACTTGTCAAATTCTGAAGAGTCTAGTGAAAATTTTGATGCAAGTGATATTGTAAATAGGGCTTATGAAAGTTTAAATGATTAGGTGAAATATGCTTTTAGAGTTAAATATCGAGAATTTTGCAATAATTGAAAATATGAAAATTGAGTTTGAAAGTGGTTTAAATGTTTTAACTGGAGAAACAGGCTCTGGTAAGTCAATTATCATAGACTCCCTTGGTCTTGTCCTTGGTCAAAGAGTAAATAAGGATATTATAAAAAAGGGAAAGGACAGAGCTTTTATTGAAGCAGTCTTTTCTTCTTATGACGAGGAGACTAAAGACCTTTTGTCTCAATATGGAATTGATTCAGGAGATTTAATTGTCATTTCCAAGGAAATAAGAGACAAGGGGCCATCAATTACGAGGATTAACAACAGAACTATAACTTCTCAAATTCTATCAAAAATTTCAAGTCATCTCATTGATATTTTTGCCCAACATGAGTCAATTTCACTTATGGACAACAAAAATCAGCTAAAATTAATTGATGATTTTTCTGGAAAGGCTCAAAAAGATTTACTCTTGAAGCTAAGAGATCTTGTTCAAGAGATAAATTTTTTAAAAGATGAATACCAAGAAAAGACTCTCCTCGAAAAAAATAAGGATAGGGAAATGGATTTATTGTCCTATCAAATAAAAGAAATCGAAGATGCAGGCTTAACTGATTACGATGACGAAGAACTTTACGATGATTTTAACGCCCTAAACAACATGACTGACACCCTAATAAAATTATCTCAGGCAAAGTCACTTATAAATGACGGCTACGAAAGTGCCTCTGCCGAAGATATTTTAGACAAGATAATAGGCAATATTGTTGATGTTACAAAGTACAATAAGGACTTAAAGTCAACAGAAGAAGAACTTGAGGACATTAGGTACAGGCTATCTGACATTGCAAAGGACCTTGATAGGATTATAAATTCAAGCGAAGTTGACGAGGAAAAACTCAAATATTTAAAGGAGAGAATTGACCTTGTTAATAATTTAAAACTAAAATACGGAAACAATGTCAATAAGATAAATTCTTTCTATGATGAAATAAAGGAAAGACTTTTATTTTTGCAAAACTTTGAAGATAATTTGCAAAAACTTTTAAATAAAATAAAAAATTTAGAAGATGAGGCTTTAAAACTTGCAGGAGAAATTAGCGAAAACAGAAAGAAAACTGCAAGAGTTTTAGAGAAAAAAGTAGAAGAAGAGATTAACAAGTTAAATATTAAGGGTGCAAAATTCAAAATTGATATAAGTGACAAAGACCTTTCCCTTGATGGAATTGATAAAATTGAATTTTTAATTGCACCGAACTTAGGTCAAGACTTAATGCCTATGTCAAGGGTTGCATCTGGCGGTGAAATGAGTAGAATTATGCTGGGCTTTAAGAGCATCATTGCTGAGAAAGACAACATCCCTACTCTGGTTTTTGATGAAATTGATACGGGTATTAGTGGCAAGACTGCACAAATTGTGGGCAACAAGATAAAAGAACTTGCAAGGGACAGGCAAGTTATAGTAATATCTCACTTGCCACAAATTGTTGCACTGGCAGACACACATTTTGCTATAAAAAAAGATGTGGTTAATAACAGCACAATTTCTACAATTGACAAGTTAAATTATGATGAGAGAGTGGAAGAAGTTGCAAGATTAATTGGCGGAATGAATGTAAGTGAAGTTGCAATAGAAACTGCAAAGGAAATGATTGGTGATTAAATGGCAAATTCAAATTATGTAGAGAGAACTATGAAATCCACAAAGATTTTTGACGGCAAAGTCTTACAACTAAGAGTTGACACAGTTGAGATGGAGGGTCAAAAGTACACTAAAAGAGAAATTGTGGAGAGACAGCCTGCTGTTGGCATAATTGCTATAACAGAAGATGACGAGATTATCCTTATAAAACAATACAGAAAGGCAATTGACAAAGAAATTTATGAAATTCCTGCAGGCATGGTGGACTTTGGAGAAGAACCACAAAAGGCAGCTCTTCGTGAATTAAAGGAAGAGACTGGCTATGATGCAGAAAAATCTGAATATCTTTTAGAAACTTATTCTTCTCCTGGCTTTACTAATGAAAAATTATTTATTTTCTACGCTGGTGGACTTACAGAAGGAGACCAAGATCTTGACGAGTTTGAGCACCTAAGTGTGGAAAAAGTAAAATTCGAGGAAGCTTTAAAACTTATAAGTTTTGGCGAAATAACTGACTCAAAATCTGTGGCAGGAATTTTATTCTACAATAATTTTAGGAGGAAAAATGGATAAGACTATTAAATATATAAGAGAAAAAACAAAGCTTGAACCTGAAATTGGAATTGTCCTTGGATCAGGACTTGGCGACTTTGCAGATTCAATTGAAGATAAAGTTGAAATAGCCTACAAAGATATTCCTGGCTTTCCAGTTTCCACAGTTAAGGGTCACGATGGCAAGTTAATTTTTGGAAAAATAAATTCAAAAAATGTCTGCCTAATGAAGGGCAGAATTCACTTTTACGAAGGCTATGACATGTCTGATGTTGTCTATCCTATAAGAGTCCTTGCAGATTTGGGAGTGAAGACTTTAATTTTAACTAACGCTGCAGGTGGAGTAAACACTGATTTTAATCCAGCAGACCTAATGATAATAACAGACCACATAAATTTAATGGGCAAAAATCCATTAATAGGTCCTAATGACGAGGATCTAGGTCCAAGATTTCCTGACATGACTGACCTTTACACGCCAGAACTTGTTGATCTTGCAGAAAATTCTGCAAAAAAACTTGGCATTGATATAAGAAAGGGTGTCTACATGTACTTTACTGGACCATCTTATGAGACAGCAGCAGAAGTTAGGATGGCTAGAATACTTGGAGCAGATGCTGTTGGCATGAGTACAGTGCCTGAAGCAATTGTTGCAAGACATAGGGGACTTAAGATTTTAGGAATCTCAACTATCACTAATATGAGTACGGGCATTCTCGAAACGCCACTTGACCACGCAGAAGTTGTTGAAGTGGGAAATCTTGTTGCCGGAAAATTTAAAGAACTTTTAAATGAAATCATTGAGGAGATTTGATGAATTTTTTAGATATTATTCAAAAGAAAAAGGAAAACAAAGCCTTAAGTGAAGAAGAAATAAAATTTTTTATAGAAAATTATGTAAAGGGAGAAATTCCTGACTACCAAGTTTCAGCTTTTTTGATGGCAGTTTATTTTAACAAGTTAAATTTAGATGAAACTTATTACCTTACAAAGGCAATGATAGATTCTGGTGACCGCGTTGACTTGTCTGAAGTGCCAGGTTCTAAGGTTGACAAGCACTCAACTGGTGGCGTTGGCGATACAGTTACCCTTGTCCTTGGACCACTACTTGCATCAGTGGGTCTTGTCTTTGCCAAGATGAGTGGCAGGGGACTTGGACACACTGGCGGAACTCTAGACAAGCTTGAGTCAATCCCAGGATTTAATATAAATATTGGCGGCAAAGAATTTGTTGAAATTTTAAAAAAATCAAATATAGCAGTAATTGGTCAGACAGAAAATATTGTGCCTGCAGATAAACTTTTGTATGCCTTAAGAGATGCAACGGCAACTGTTGACAATGTAAGTTTAATTGCATCATCCATTCTTTCAAAGAAGATTGCTCTAGGAACAGACGGTCTTGTTTTAGATGTAAAAGTAGGCAGTGGAGCCTTTATGAAGGATGTGCCATCAGCTGTTGAACTATCAGAACTCATGGTAAATCTTGGCAAAAAATTTGGCAGAAACACTAAGGCAATAATAACAAGCATGAACGAGCCTCTTGGCGATGCCATAGGAAACAGTCTAGAAGTTATTGAAGCTATAAATATTTTAAAGGGCAAAAAATCTGGTCATCTTAAGGAAATTGCACTGAGAATTGGCTCTAAGCTGATGATCATGGAAGGCCTGGCAAAAACTGAAGCTGAGGCAAGAAAAGTTCTTGAAGGGAAAATTTCTGACGGCTCTGCAATAGAAAAGTTCAAGGAAATGGTTGAACTCCAAGGCGGAGATCCATCATACATTGATAACACAGATAAATTTAAAAAGTCATCAATAATAAAAGACATCACATCAGAAGAAACAGGCTTTGTAAAAGCCATTGAAGCAATTGAAATTGGCATTGCATCAAGAGATCTTGGAGCTGGCAGACACAAGAAGGGCGATGTCCTTGATTTAAGTGCAGGAATTTACCTTCACAAAAAAGTTGGTGACTTCGTGGAAAAGGGCGAAAAAATTGCCACAATTTACACTGAAAAGGAAAATGAAGTAGCAGGCGCTATAGAAAGAATTAAAGCTGCCTATGCTTTTTCTGACAAGAGGGAAGATTATAAATTAATTATAGAAGAGATTGATTGAAATGAATAAATTAGATATAGCATCTATTGCAATAAATATTATTGCACTTATGATTGCCATTATTCCACATGAGATAGCCCACGGCTATGTTGCCTATCTATGTGGAGACACAACTGCAAAGGACGACGGAAGACTTAGCTTAAACCCACTTAATCACATTGACCCTGTGGGTTTAATTTCTATGATTATTTTTAGGTTTGGTTGGGCAAAGGCTGTGCCAATTAACCCCTATAGGTTTAAGGGCAACAGAAAAATCGCCTCACTTTTAGTTTCCCTTGCAGGTGTTTTTACTAATTTTGTTCTTGGTTTCATTTCAGGAATTATTTTAGTTTACTTAAACTACAAGTCATCCTTTTTGACACCACTTTTCACATCAATTTTTTGGTACAACATTATGCTTGGTGTATTTAATCTTGTGCCCCTTCCACCCCTTGATGGGTCAAAGGTCTTGGCAACACTTTTGCCAGAAAAGTTGGAATATAAATTTTATAAGTACGAAAAATATTTTTACTTTGTCCTTGTAATAATGATTTTTTCTGGCTTTGTAGATAAATTTATTGCGCCAATTATTGAAAGTATTTTAAGTGGAATTATTTACTTGGGAATCAAGCTATGGAATACAATATTGTTTTAAAAACTTATGAAGGTCCAATGGATCTTCTTTTAGATTTAATAAAAGAAAATGAAATAGATATTTACGACATTCCAATTTTTAAAATCACTGAAGAATTTTTAAAATACATTGAAAATATGAAGAAGCTAAACCTCACTCTCACTTCTGATTTTATTTTAATGGCATCTACTCTATTGGAGATAAAATCAAAAATGCTCCTTCCAAAAAAAGAAGCCTTAGATGACGAAGAAGTGGAAGAAGATCCAAGGCTTGACCTGGTTGAAAGTCTTTTGGAATACAAAAAGTACAAAGAGGCTTCAGAGATTTTAAAAATTCAAGAGGAATATGAGTCAAAATCCTTTTACAAGCTAAGGACAGAAATATTTTCTATGAGCGAAATGGATTTTTTAAAGGATTCCAATGTGGAGAAACTTTCCCTTGCCTTTTTCAATATTTTGAAGAACTACAAGGACAAGGAAGTTGTTGGCATTGAAAGAGAATATTTTAAAGTTGAGGACGCATCGAGAAAGATTAAGCAAGCTTTAAAGAAAAATAAAAAGATAAAATTCAGCCAACTTTTAGAGGACATTGTCTATAAGGTTGACGCCATAACTTATTTTTTGGGAATGCTTGAACTAATTAAGAACCAGTACATCGTCGCAAATCAAAGTGACAATTTTGCAGATATTTTAATTGAAGAAAGAGAATACCATGGACAAGAACAAACTCAAATCAATAATTGAATCAATACTTTTTATTTGGGGCGACCCCATTAGCCTAGAGGACCTTGCAAGTACCCTTGAACTTAGAAAGGACTATACAAGGGAAATCCTCATGGAGATGAAGGAAAATTATAAAAATGAAACTTCAGGACTAAGGCTAAGAGAAGTGGACGGCAAGTTTCAACTTGGCACTAAGCAAGAGAATGAACCCTATCTTAAAAATTTAATTAAAGAAAAAAATGAAAAAAATCTTTCCAAGCCTGCCCTTGAAACTCTTTCCATTATTGCCTACAAGCAACCAGTGACAAAAGTTGAAGTAGAAGAACTAAGAGGAGTCAACTGTGACAGCACAATCAAAGGTCTTCTTGATTTTAATTTAATAGAAATTTCTGGCAAGCTTGACAGGATTGGTCATCCAAATTTATACAGCACAACTGATAAGTTTTTGCAAAAGTTTGGCATGAAAAATTTGGAAGACCTGCCTGACTTAAAGGAATTAGAGGAGGAATCTAATTGAGATTACAAAAATATATGGCTCACTGCGGAGCTGCATCGAGAAGAAAGTGTGAAGAATACATTAAGGAAGGTCTTGTAAAAGTCAACGACAAAATTGTCACAGAGCTTGGCACAAAAATTGACCCTAATGTGGATAGAGTTTACTTAAATGGCAAGAGGCTAACACTTGAAAACAAAAAAGTTTATATGATTTTAAATAAGCCCATTGGCGTTGTAACCAGTGCCAATGATGAAAAGGATAGGCAAACTGTAACTGACCTTGTGCCAGACGACTACAGAGTTTATCCTGTGGGAAGACTTGACATTGACACCACAGGCTTAGTCCTTCTCACAAATGACGGCGAGCTTGCAAATATTTTAATGCATCCAAGATATAAAATTGGCAAAAAATATATTGTAACTGTGGAAGGCACACCTAATGCCCATGAACTTTCTCTTTTAAGGGCAGGACTTGATATTAGAGACTTAAAGACTTCTCCTGCAAATGTTAGAATTTTAAAAAATTTTAAGCAAGATTCAATTTTAGAAATAGAAATTTTTGAGGGACAAAATCATCAAGTTAAGAGGATGTTTGACTACATTGGTCACAGTGTAAAAAAACTAAAGAGAATTTCCATGGGAGAGATTGAACTCCTTGACCTTGAAGTTGGAAATTACAGATACTTAAATGAAAAAGAAATCAAGTATTTAAAGGGATTAAAATGATTGTAAAGGAAAAATATTTTGAGATAGTTGACGAAATTCTATCTCATAATTTTTTAGGCAAAATCGCTGTGGATGCCACTGTGGGAAAGGGCAAGGACAGCTTAAAACTTTTAGAGGCAGTGGGAGATGAGGGCTTCCTTTATGGCTTTGACCTGCAAGAAGAAGCTCTTGACGCTGCAAATAAGCTTTTAAAGGATTATAAAAATTATAAATTATTTTTGGATAGCCACGAAAATATTGATAAAATAGAAAAATTTGACCTAGTAATTTATAATCTTGGATACCTTCCTGGTTCAGATAAAAAAATTACAACATTAAAAGATTCAACTATTTCATCACTTAAAAAAGCCACAGAAAAAATTTCTGAAGGCGGAATAATTATTGTGGTTTCCTATTTAGGTCATGAAAATTCTCTTGAAGAAAGACTTGGAGTAGATGATTTTTTAAAAAATCTCGACCAAAAGAAATTTAAGGTTGAAAAGAGAGAATTTTACAATCAAAAGCACAATCCACCTATTGTTTATTTAGTGGAAAAGAAGGTAGAGAGATGAAAGTTGCAATAATTGGAGGAGGGCCTGCTGGGATGATGTGTGCCATTAAGGCTGCAGAAAATCACCAGGTTACCATCTTCGAAAAAAATGAAAAATTGGGCAAAAAATTATTTATTACGGGCAAGGGAAGATGCAATCTCACAAATTATTGCGACGAGAGAGAATTTTTGAAAAATATTGTAAATAATTCTAGCTTTATGTACTCATCAATTTATTCTTTTTCACCCTTTACTACTTATTATTACTTTGAAGAACTGGGTCTTCCCCTTAAAGTTGAAAGAGGTAATAGAATTTTTCCTGCTAGCGACAAGTCCTCTGATGTCATAAGAGCCTATGAAAAAAAATTAAAAGCCTTGGGCGTAAAAATAAATTTAAATTATGAAGTGACTTCCATAGAAAAAGTTGACGGAAAGTTTATTATAAATGGAAGAGAAAATTTTGATAAAGTCGTAATTGCAAGTGGTGGCATATCCTACAAGCTCACTGGGTCTACTGGCGATGGCTATAAGTTTGCAAAAGATTTTGGCCACAAGGTCATAGACCAAGTGCCGGGACTCATTGGCATAAATTTAAAAAATAATTTTTCTTTGGCAGGACTAACTTTAAAAAATGTTGAATTAAAAATCCTAAAGGATAAAAAAATTCTTTCAAGAGAATTTGGCGAAATGCTCTTTACTCATAGGGGCATTAGCGGTCCAATTGTCCTAACAACTTCAAGTAAAATAAATAGATTAAAAGATTTTGAAATCTACTTGGACTTAAAGCCAGCCCTTGATCCTGAAAAGCTTGATGCGAGAATTTTAAGAGACTTTCACGAAAATCAAAATAAAAACTTAGAAAATGTAATGAAGTCACTTTTGCCAAGAGATTTAATTATTTATGTCCTTGAAAGTGCAGGCATATCTGGAGACAAAAAGGTAAATCAAATTACAAAAGAAGACCGAGAAAGTTTAGTAAGAACTATTAAAAACTTTAGCTTAAAATTTGATTCATTGGATGATATTGACAGAGCCATAGTAACAAGTGGGGGTGTAGATGTAAAAGACATAGACCCCAAGACTATGGAGTCAAAAAAAGTTAAGGGACTTTATTTTATTGGAGAAGTCCTTGACCTTGACGGACTAACTGGTGGATTTAACATTCAAATTGCAAATTCAACAGGGTATTCTTGCGGAATCAATTTGTAAAGTCTATTCCTTTACTTATTTTTGAAAATAAAATATAATGAGATTAATCACTACTATGGATTGTAGTGATTTTTTTGGAGGTAAAAATGAAAATTGCAATAGATGGACCAGCAGGCTCTGGCAAAAGTTCCATAGCAAAGGAAATAGCAAATAGACTTGAGATTTTATATATAGACACAGGTGCCATGTACCGCGCCATAACTCTTAAACTTTTAAGGGCAGATGAAAGTGACTACGAAAAAATTTTAAAAGAAACAAAAATAGATTTTGATGACGATAAAATATTTTTAGATGGAAGAGATGTGTCTAAGGAAATTAGGGAAAATGAAATTTCTAACAAAACTTCTGAATTTTCTAAGAAAAAAATTATTAGAGATTACCTGGTAAAGATGCAAAGAGAAATTGCCAAGGACAGAGATGTTGTCATGGAAGGAAGAGACATTGGCTCAGTGGTTTTAAAGGATGCTGAATACAAATTTTTCCTAACAGCTGATGTAGAGACTCGCGCCATGAGAAGGTACAAGCAACTTGACGACGACAGCCTAAACTTTGAGGATGTCCTTGCCGACTTAAAGGTAAGAGACTACAATGACTCTCACAGAGAAAATTCTCCCCTCATAAAGACTGATGATGCCATTTTAATTGACAGCACAGACTTAAATGCTGAAGAAACTATAGAAAAAATTATTTCATACATTAAAAGGTGACTTATGTTTTACAAATTTGTACAAGTTTTTATTGGATTTTTTGTAAAAATTATTTATAGAATTGAAGTTCTTGGAATAGAAAATATTCCTGTGGAAGACAAAAGACTAATAGTATGTGGAAATCATAAGAGCAACCTTGATCCAGTGACACTTTCTGCAATTTTCCCAAGACAAATTCATTGGATGGCAAAAAAAGAACTATTTCAATATAAAATTCTAGGCGGTTTTTTGAATAAAATGGGAGCCTTTCCCGTTGACAGAAATAATAATGATTTAAAGGCAGTAAAGACTGCCCTAAAAATTTTGAAAAATGAAGATGTTCTTGGGATTTTTCCAGAGGCAACTAGGGTTAGTGAAATTGACTACACAAGAATAAAATCAGGCGTGGCATTAATTGCCCAAAAAACTAATTCAGAAATCCTTCCAGTTTTTATAGAGGGCGACTACAAGCCCTTTAGAAAAAATAGAATTTATTTTAGAAAGCCAGTAAAAATTAATAAAGAAATAAAGTATTCAAATGAAGAATTAGAAAATATTTCTCAGGACATAATGAGAAGGGTCTATGGTGATGAGATAAAATGGAAATTATTGTAGCAGATGTAAGTGGCTTTTGTGGAGGAGTAAAAAGAGCCGTAAAGATGGCATTTGATAGTGCTAAAGAGGGCGTCTACTCCTATGGCGACTTAGTCCACAACGAATTTGTGGTAAAGGAGCTAGAAGATAGGGGCGTAAAAAAAATTGATGACCCTCATGTCCATGATTCAAAGGTAATTATAAGAAGTCATGGAGTCCACAAAAAGATTTTAGATGAACTGATAGAAAACGATAATGAGATAATAAATTGCGTGTGTCCTAAAGTAGAAAAAGTTTATAATATAGTAGATAATTTCTATAAAAAAGGTTATAATATAGTAATTATCGGGAATTATAATCACCCTGAAGTTATAGGGATTAATTCCAGATGCAATGACTCTGCAACTATTATTTCTAACTTGGAAGATATAAAAATTCCAGAGGGAAAGATTGTGGTTGTATCACAAACTACAAATAATGTAGAATTTTTTGAAAATGCAATAAATATTATAAAAGATATTTCAAAAGATGAAGTTTTAGTTTATAATACTATATGTAATGCAACTTTCAAGAGACAAGAGAGTATTAGGGATTTATCCAAAAAAGTTGACGCTGTGATTGTACTTGGCGGCAAAAAATCTTCTAATACAAAAAAACTTGCAGAGATTGCAAAATTAAATTGTAAAAATGTATTTTTAATTCAGTCTATTAAAGACATTGATTTAAATATATTTAAAAAATTTAATAAAATAGGTATTACCGCCGGAGCATCCACACCGGATTCGGTAATCAAGGAGGCTGTTTGTAGGATGGAAAATTTTGACAAAGGTGAGATGATGGAAGCCATTGATAATTCTTTCAAAAGAATTAGAAAGGGCGAAGTAGTAACTGGAGAAGTTTTATATATAACTGATTCAGAAGTAATGGTGAATCTTGGATACAGATCAGATGGTATCATTTCAAAAGATGAACTAGCAGGAGGACCAGATGTTAATCCTCAAGATCTTTATGAACAAGGTCAAGAAATTGATGTATATGTTCTAAAGATGGATGATGGAGATGGCAATGTTGTTCTTTCAACAAAAAGAGTTGCTGATATGAAGATTTGGGATGAAGTTGAAGAACTTTATAACAACAAAGAAAATATCACAGTAACTGTAAAGAACCAAGTAAAGGGTGGTTTAACTGCAGATTACAGAGGATTAAATGTATTTATCCCAGCATCTCATGTTTCTGTTAGATTCCAAAAAGATTTAAGCAAATTCATTGGAGAAGAATTCGAAACTGAAATTATCGATTTTGATAAGAGAAAGAAGAGAATTGTTGTATCCAGAAAGAATGTACTTCAAGAAGAATTAGACAAAGTTCGTGACGAAGTATATGACAAGCTTAAAGAAGGAGACATTATCGAAGGAACTGTACAAAGACTAACTAACTTTGGTGCCTTTGTAGACGTTGGAGGAGTAGATGGACTTATCCATATCTCTGAACTTTCTTGGAACAGAGTAAAGCACCCTTCAGATGTTGTAGCACCTGGAGATCTAGTAAAGGTACAAGTTCTAAATGTTGATAAAGAAAAAAATAGAATTGCACTTGGATTAAAACAAACTATGGAAAAACCATGGGATGTATTCACAAGTGAAGTTAAAGTTGGTGATGTAGTTAAGGGTAAAGTAGTTAACCTTCTTGACTTTGGTGCCTTCGTAAGACTTGAACAAGGCGTTGATGGACTTCTTCATGTATCTCAAATTTCAAGAGAACATGTTGAAAAACCACAAGATAAACTTTCTATTGGCGAAGAAGTTACAGTTAAAGTAACTGATATTGATGAAGAAAATCAAAAGATTTCTCTTTCTATCAAGGCTCTAATTGAACCAGAAGAAAAAGAAGAATCTGAAGAAGCTAAACCAAGAGAAAGAAAACCTAGAAGAGAAAGAAAACCAGCTCCAAAGAGAGAAAAGAAAATTGAAGAACCAAAACAAGATGACTTCAATATGACTATTGGAGAAATGCTAGGACTTAACTTCGCTGATGCAGAATTAGATTCTGAAATTATTGAAGATGAAAAAGAAATCGCTGCTTCAGAAGAAGCAGAAGCAACAGAAGAAGCAGAAGCAACAGAAGCTGTTGAAGAAACAGAAGTAGCTGAAGAAGCAAAAGAAGAATCTGAAGAATCAACTGAAGAATAATAATAAATCAAATTTGAGAGAGACTTGTCTCTCTCTTTTTTTTTTAACTAATATGATAATAGACAGTTTAAAATTAATATTGGAAATAATATTTGTGTTATAATATTTAGAAAGAAAAATTTTTGGAATTTATGTCAAGTTATCTTATTTGTGATATTATAAATTATGGTGATGGAATGATTTTAGAGGCAATTATTTTAGCTATTCTTGTTTTATTTTTTATGAAGGACAAGGACTTAAATAATTTAATAAATTTTAAATTTAAAATGATTTCTCTTGCCTTTTTTGGCATATTTTTAATGATTTTTATAAATTTTGTAACTGCCCATTATTTTGGAAGTCTTACAGATTTTTTTGTAAAGTATTTTACAATTTTTCACATTATTTCAATTTTAGCTATAGGGATTTCTCTTATTTCAAATTATAAAAATTATGGACTGCTTTTATGTGGTCTTGGAACTTTTTTAAATGCCCTTCCAGTGATTTTTAATGGTAAAATGCCCGTCAGTGCCTCAGCACTAATGAAGACAAATAATGAGAGGATAATTAAATTAATATACATGGGTGGAAGTTTAAGTCACGGAGTTTTTGAAAGTCCAAAGTTTTATTTTTTGTCAGATATTATTCCACTACATAGGTTTATTGGAAATTCAAAGGTAATTAGCGTGGGAGATATTTTCATCGCTCTTGGCTTATTTTTTGCAATTATTTTAATTACTAGGAAGAAGGTGCCTAATGGATAAATTTAATAATTTGTTAAATGTGATAAATTTAAGAGATGTAGTGGACATTTTAATTGTCACAATGTTAATTTATTATATTTTAAAATTAATTAGAAATACTAGAGCAGAGCAAGTTTTTAAGGGAATTCTTTTAATTTTATTATTTATTAAAATTTCACAGTTTTTCCAACTTTATACTGTTAACTGGATTTTCACGAGATTCATAAATGATGGTATAGTTGCCATTATAGTTTTATTTCAACCGGAAATCAGAAGGGGTCTACAATACTTAGGTCTTACTTCCAGTATTAAAAATAATTTTAGTCAAAATAAGGAAACAGTTCCAGAAACTGTTGAGGAAATTATTTCTGCAGTGGCTTCTCTTGCCAGACAAAAAATTGGAGCACTTATTATTATTGAAAAGGAAGTAGGACTTACTGAAGTTATTGAAACTGGTACTGAAATTAATGGAAAGGTGTCTAGTGGTCTTTTGATAAATATTTTTATTCCTAACACACCTCTTCACGATGGTGCAGTTATAATTAAGGGTTCAAAGGTAAAGGCAGCGGCTTGCTTTTTGCCCCTAACTGACAATCAAAAAATTTCTAAGGAACTGGGCACAAGGCACAGGGCTGGAATTGGTATTTCCGAAAAGTCTGACTGTCTAAGCATTATGGTTTCTGAAGAAAACGGAACTATTTCTACTGCAGAAAATGGCGTTATCTCAAGATATTTGGACATTGAAACTCTTGAAGCTAAACTTCTTGAGATTTACAGTCCAGAATATAGGGCGAGAACTATTTTCGCAAAGCGTGGTGATAATAATGAAAAAGATAAGTTTTAAAGATGACAAAAGTTTAATGATAAAAGTTATGTCTCTTGTCTTTGCTATTATCTTGTGGTCCTATGTAAAGGGCGAGGCAAATTTTATAACTTCGGCTAATTATAAAAACATCGAAGTCACTTATGACGGCTTGTCTCACTTAAAGGACAATAATCTGACGATTATTTCGCCAAAGGAATCCACTGTTGATGTCAAGCTTCAAGGTTATAATTCTTATATGAGAAATGTGACAAGAGATGGTATTGTGGCTAAGGTGGATTTAAGCAAGTTAAGTGAAGGAGAGCACTCTGTTCCTGTAAATGTTTCTTATATTGACCTTGGTATTTCTGTTGTGAATACTTCGCCTAGAAGGATTCCCTTTAAAATAGATAAAGTTTTGGAAGAAAATCATAAGGTTGATATAGTTATAAAAAACAAGCCTCAAAAGGGTTTGTCTGTGGGAGAAATCAAAAAGACTGCTGATGTTGCAGTAAAGGGTGCCAGCACCTATATAAATAAAATTAATAAGGTGGAAGCTCACATTGATGTTACAGAAATAAGTGAAACTACAAGCGTAGATGCAGAAATTTTTGCCTATGACGATTCAGGTAAAATTATAAAGGAAGTTACAGTGACACCTGCCACTGTAAAAGTTGATGTTCCTATTTTAAAGAGCAAGACTGTTCCTATTAAATTAGTTTACAATGAAAATACTACAGAAAATATTGCAATAAATGACTTTTCAATTGAGCCAGCTTCTGTTACAATTAGAGGAAATTCTGATGTGATTGATTCTATTAATTTCATCGAAACTCGACCTATAGATTTTAACAATATTAAAAAGGGTGATGACCGAGTTAGATTAAATTTGCCAGATAAGGTTACATTAGTTGACGAAAATATTAATTATAAATTGAAGGAAAAAGTTAAGGAAGTAGAATAATTTTTAATAATCAGGAGGGAATATGGAATTTTTTGGAGAAGGATTAACATTTGACGATATTTTACTTGTGCCAGCAAAATCAGAAATTTTGCCTAACGAAGTTGATTTGTCTACTAACTTGACAGAAAAGATCAAGTTAAACATACCACTTATGTCTGCAGGCATGGACACTGTTACTGAACACAGAATGTCTATTGCTATGGCTAGAGAAGGTGGAATTGGCATTATTCACAAGAATATGTCTATTGAAGACCAAGCTCTTGAAGTTGATAGAGTTAAGAGATCTGAACATGGAGTTATTACTGATCCATTTTCACTTACTAAGGACCACGCAATTAAGGACGCATCTGAACTTATGGAAAGATACAGAATTAGCGGTGTTCCAGTTGTATCTGAAAAGGGAGTTTTGGAAGGGATTATAACTAATAGAGATATTAGATTTGAAACTGACTTATCTAAGAGAATTAGCGAAGTCATGACTTCTGAAAAACTTATAACTGGTGCTCCAGATATTTCCCTTGATGAAGCTTTAAAAGTTTTGAAAAAATATAAAATTGAAAAACTTCCCCTTGTTGACAAGGACAATGTCTTGAAGGGACTAATAACTATTAAGGACATTGAAAAGCACGAACAATATCCTAATTCTGCTAGAGATGCATCTGGAAGACTCTTAACTGGCGCTGCTGTTGGAGCAACAAAGGATGTCTTAGACAGAATCGAAGCTCTTGTCAAGGCAAAGGCTGATGTTTTTGTAATTGACACAGCTCATGGTCAATCTAAAAATGTTCTAAATACTATAAGAAATATTAAGGATGCCTTCCCAGACATTCAACTTATAGCAGGTAATGTTGCAACTTATGAAGGTACAGAAGATTTAATCAAGGCTGGTGCTGACTGCGTTAAGATCGGTATTGGACCTGGTTCAATTTGTACTACAAGAGTTGTAACTGGTATTGGCGTTCCACAAATTACTGCCATTATGGAAGCTTATAGGGCTGCTCAAAAATATGGCGTGCCAATTATTGCCGATGGTGGTATTAAATTCTCAGGCGATGTTGCTAAGGCTCTTGCAGCTGGTGGTAATGTTGTTATGATGGGTTCACTTTTCGCTGGTACTGACGAGTCACCAGGAGAAGAAATCTTCGTTGAAGGTAGAAGATTTAAAGCCTATAGAGGCATGGGTTCTCTTGGAGCCATGAGTGCAGGATCATCTGATAGATATTTCCAAAGCGGAACTACTAAGTATGTTCCTGAAGGAGTTGAAGGTAGAGTTCCTTACAAGGGACTTGTTGGCGACATTGTCTTCCAACTTGTTGGTGGTGTTAAGTCTGCCATGGGTTATATGGGTGCAAAGGACTTAGAAACCTTAAGAGCAACAGCTAAGTATGTTAAAATCACTCAAGCTTCCCTTGCAGAATCTCATCCACACAATATTACTATTACTAGAGAAGCTCCTAACTATTATTAATTATTAAAAATTTATTAATAAATCCACTTCAATTGAATTTGGAGTGGATTTTATTTATAATTAGCTGTAAGAGGTGATATTTTGAAAACTAAGGTATTGCTTGTTGAAGATGAAGAATCAATAAGAAAATTTGTAAAAATAAATTTAGAAAGAGAAGGCTACATAATTTTTGAAGCTGGAAGCGGCGAAGAGGGAATTGAAGTGGCAAGGCGTGAAAGACCTGACATAGTTGTACTTGACATAATGCTACCGGGTATTGACGGCTTTGAAGTTTGTAAGACTTTAAGAGGCGAATTCCCAAGTCTTGGTATTATTATGCTAACTGCTAAGGCAGAGGACTATGACAAGATAATGGGACTCCAATATGGGACAGATGACTATCTCACAAAGCCCTTTAATCCTACAGAATTAACCCTAAGGATAAAATCCATTGAGAGGAGACTTGAACCAGAGGAAGTTAAGGAAAGCAATTTAATTGTTGACCCTCCTTTTAAAATAGATTCTTACTCAAGAAAATTTTATAAGGATGAAGAAGAACTTGAGCTAACTCCTACTGAATATCAAATTATAAAAATATTCATGACAAATCCAGGCAAGGCCATGACTAGGGATGAAATCCTAAGGCTTGTATGGGGGGACGACTTTTTGGGGGACTCAAAAATTGTTGATGTAAACATAAGAAGACTTAGGTCAAAAATTGAGACTAACCCTGCCAAGCCAAATTATATTGAAACAGTTTGGGGAACAGGATACAGATGGAAATAAGAGGTGTCTGTAATTGAAAAATAAAATTGGAAAAAGGTTAGTTAGAAGTTTTCTAATAGTTATTTTAATTACAATTTCAATTATAGATATATTTTTGCTCTTTGCCTTCGGCTCTTACTATTATAACAATATTTCAAAAGAATTAGTTTCTAGGATGGAACTTTCTCTTGAAATTTATAAAAGAGATTATTCTGACAAGTCTTTGGAAGATTTAATTTACGAGGACAGCGACATCTTCCTTTCAAATACTAATGCAGAGGTGCAGATTTTAGATAAAGATGGAGAATTGCTCTTGGATTCTATTGGCAAACTTTCTTCCAATCCAATAGAGACGACAGATGTCCTAGCGGCGGAAAATGGTGAGATAAAAACATGGCGTGGTAAAGATTCACAAACTGGAGAATCTATTATGTCAGTTACAGGTGCTATAAATAATAATGAGGGAGAAGTTATTGGCTATCTTAGATTTATTTCTTCTATGGAAGAAGCTAATAAAGCAATACTAAAGACAGTCATTACTTTATTGATTTTTACTTTGTTTGTAGCTTTAATAACTACTATGGTATCTCTTCTTATTTCAAAATCAATTGTAAAACCCATACTGGAGCTAACAGAAGTTGCCAAGACCATGTTAAAGGGAAACTATGAGGAGAAGGCAAAAGTCTATGAGGACGACGAAATAGGAGAGCTAGCTAAGACTTTAAATACCATGAGCGATGAAATTATAAATAAAGATAGGATTAAAAACGACTTTATTTCTTCTATTTCTCACGAACTTAGGACGCCGTTAACTTCTATTAAGGGCTGGGCAGTTGTCTTAAAGGATGCCAAGGAAGATGAGAAGGACTTAATCGAAGATGGTTTAAACATCATAGAAAATGAAGCTGATAGACTGGCAAAAATGGTTGAAGAGCTTTTGGACTTCTCAAGATATATTTCTGGACGAATTACTCTGGACAAGGAAGTATTTGACATTTCACAAACTTGTCTTGATGTTTCAAAACAAATGCGACCTCGTGCAAAGTCCAATAATATTGAATTTATAACAGAATTTCCAGAGGAAGCCTTGCTCATTTATGCCGATGAAAATAGGATTAAACAGCTACTAATAAATTTACTTGACAATGCAATTAAATTTACATCAGACAAAGGCTGGGTTAAATTTCAAATGGCAAAAGAAGATAATATTGTTCAAATGATGATTTCTGACAATGGTATGGGAATGACTAAGGAAGAAATAGCCCATGTAAAAGAAAAATTTTATAAGGGCAAACACTCAAAGAGCCACAGTGGCATAGGTCTATCAATTAGTGATGAGATTACAAAGCTTCACAAGGGAAACTTGGAAATTTTCTCTGAAGAAAAAATTGGCACTACAGTGAAGGTAAGTCTACCAATTGAGATACCAAAAGAGGTAGGTGATAAAATTGATTAAAAAGATATTTCTTATATTTTCATTAATTTTATTGACTGCTTGTTCTTTTATGACATCTCAGGGCACTAATATTGAAACCCCAGCCATGGGACAATCACCAATTTATGGCAAGTGGACTATTACAAAATTTATTTACAATAAAAAAATTAATCAGGACAATTTTTTATTTAAGGACATTATTGGCGATGACCTTTACTTTTCCAATGACCAAGTTGTCCTTGCAAATGATTATATAAAGGGAGTTGAGTATAAGACTAAGTATGTTAAATTATCTCAATACCTCTACAAAAAATTTAATTTAGATTATAAGAGCCTTGGTATTGAAGATTCTGATGTCTACACAACTTATATCTTCGATTCGAAGTCGAGGGGGAGTATTTATTATGAAGTTATAAAAACGAGTGAGAATACAGCTCTCCTCTTTGACAATGGTGTAATACTTGAAATTAAACTTGTTGACGACAAGATAAATAACGATGACTTAAATGATTTAATACTCGCCAAAAAGGATGAAGTATTGGCAAGGGGGAGCTTATTTGACTACAATGGCGACAAGGGATTTTTAATTGGATTTAAAAGTAGAAGTGACTCTAATATTCCAACTTGGAATTATAAGACTCTATACATCAAATTTTCTGACTCCAAGCTAGAAAATGTCTACGAGATGAACAATATTATTCTCCCAAGAAATGACAGCTTTTCTGAAATTAGCGTCCAAAGGGAATCCAAGGACAAAGAGACTACAGATAAGTTAATTGTTAAGGACTTTAAAAATTCTAAACTTAGAAAAGATGACGAAGAAGTAATTAAAAATGACTTAGAGGAACTTAAAGAAGAAAACACTTTAAAGACAGTAAACTTCATCACAAATAATTATGTCAATGTGGAAAGTTTAGATGGAGTAACAAATAAGAGATACTTAAGGATTTACCAATTAGACAAGTTAGATGAAAAAAAACCAATTAGTTATAAAGAATTTTTATCTGACGAAGATTTAAAGGCTGAGGGGAAAAACCTTGAAGCCTTGAAAAATGATCCTTACAACATTGGAATTTATAGGGACAATGGTTTTTGGAAGTTAAAGGGAAGGATGGAGACAGAAGAAGGTAAGTTTTCTGACTTTGACTTGAACTTAGTTTTGCCCTACGATGTAAATAAATACAACGAGATAAATATTCCAATGTCTCGAATAAAAAGCTTTAAGCCGGGCATCAAGGACGGCTTTGTATCTCCTGATAATAATTTTTTAATAACATTGGAAAATAATTTTCTAAGAATATATAATATAGAGGATGGCAATATTCTTCCTGATGCAATTTTCGAAAGGGAAATAGGTAACGAAGCCTCCACAATTATGACGGAGTGGGCAACAGGTCGTTATTCAAATATTTGGCAACAAGAGCTGTCATCTAATAAATGAGGTGTAAAATGAATAAAATAATGGAATTGGTTACGGAAAACTCAACTTACTTGCTCCTAACTTTGGGCGCAATTTTAATTGGAGTGGTCCTAACTTTTATAGTTAACTTTGCAGCTAGGGATTTAAAATTTATAAAATATTTGCCGGGACTTGCCTTGGTATTTATTGGAATTATTTCACTTTTTATGGTGATAAATAAACTTTTCGATCCGGACAGTCTGGACAATTTAATTATTTTTGTAATTGGTTTATCCTCTGGTTTGGTTTCACTTATTTTTGCACTGATAATTGGCATTGCAAGTTCAGGGAAGAATCGCTACAAGAGAAATCCAAGAAAAAGATAAAATTATATAAGAATAAAAAGCTCAAGATTAATGGGATTATCCTTTTATCTTGAGCTTTTTTGTGCTTTATTAGTGTTATATTTTTTTATCATGAGCCTTTAAAAATTTTCTTTCATCAATAAGTTGATATGTAGTCCTTCATTGATTCAAATTTTTTGTCGCCAATGCCATCTACATTTTTTATGTCCTCAATTGATGAGAAGGGATTTTGTGAACGATAATTTATAATTTTCTCGGCAGTTTTTGCTCCAACACCAGGAATTTTTTGCAGTTCAGAGGAGTCGGCAGTGTTAATATTTATTTTATCAGAAGCCTTTCCACTTGTGCCACTTGACATAAGAGGAGCAATTTCATTTTTTGGGGCTTCACCAATTTTTGGAATGTAAATTTTTTCTTCGTCGTGGAGCTTTGCGGCGAGATTAATTCTATCGAGGTCGGCTTCATCTGTTGCGCCGCCAGCCCTTTCAAGAGCGTCTACAACTCTCTTTGATGAATCTAATTTTATAATGCCAGGATTTTTTACTGCGCCAGAAATGTGAACCATTACTTCTTTATTTTCTTCCTCTGATTCTATTTCAAGACCCTTTAATTCTTTTTTGTCCACTTCTTTAGCTGCTAGGCTTGAAGTTTTTATGTTTAGGAGGGCATTTGCTTCATCTGGGATCTTGTGAGAATCGTAATACTGGTAGCCAATGATTAAAGATAGGCAAATAATAACTATGTAGGGAAGATTATCTTTTTAAAAAATTTAAAATCCATTATATCACTCATTCATTTATAAAAATATATTTTTCAGAATTTTATTACCCTAAATAGATAATTTTACACAGTTTTCAAATGGCAAAATCTATGTTATAATTTATTCATCGAAACGATTTCAAAAAATTTACATAACAGGAGGAAAATATGAAAGTTTATACAACAGATAAGGTAAGAAATCTTGCTCTCGTAGGACATTCTGGCTCCGGAAAGACAAACCTAACAGAGGCTATGTTATTCCAAAGTGGAGCTACACAAAAACTAGGCAATGTTTCTAGCAAGAATACAGTTTCCGACTTCTCTAAAGAAGAAAAGGACAGGGGAACATCCATTGGAACATCAATTATTCCTATTGAATGGAGAAATTATAAAGTAAATGTTATAGATACTCCAGGCTATCTTGACTTTGTGGGAGAAGCTCACGGAGCTCTAAGAGCAAGTGAAGCTGCAATTATGGTTATTGATGCAACTAAGGGCATTGAAGTAGGTACTGAAAGAACTTGGAAATACACAGAAAAAATTGGCCTTCCAAGAATTATTTTTATAAATAAAATTGACGGAGAAAATGTAAACTTTAGAAAACTAATGGACGAGCTTGAAGCTTCCTTTGGTAAAAAAGTTATTCCTTTCTCTGTGCCAATTGGCGAAGGTGAACACTTTGTAGGTGTTACTGATGTTATCTTCCAAAAGGGATACAAATATGTAAACTCTGCACCACAAGAAACTGAACTTAACCACGACCAAGTTAAGGCAACTGAAAGAATGTATGAAGAAATTGCTGAAGTTGTTGCTGGTTCTGATGAAGTTTTAATGGAAAAATATTTCTCTGGAGAAAAATTCACTAGAGAAGATCTTTTAAGAGGAGTTACAACAGCCCTTCTTGAAGGTGACGCTGTTCCACTACTTGTAGGAAGTGGCGAAAAGGGAATTGGAATTGACATCTTATTAAACACAATTGTAAATTATATGCCAGCACCAGATGATGAGCGTGCAAATCAAGGCTTTAGATATAAAGATGGAGAAGAAAGAAAAGTTTCAGCAAAGGATCCATTTGCTGCAGTTGTATTTAAGACAATTTCTGACCCCTTTCTTGGCAAAATTTCTATTTTCAAGGTAATCTCTGGCATTGTTAATAAAAACACAGCTCTTTACAATGTAAATGCTGATGAAAATGAAAAACTTGGCGGACTTTACATTATGAGAGGTAAGGAACAAATTGAAATAGATGAAATTTACGCAGGAGATATTGGAGCAACGACAAAACTTGCCAACACTGTTACAGGCGATACTCTTTGCGACAAGGACCACAAGGTTGAATACAAAAAATTAAAGTATTCTTCTCCAGTTCTATATTATGCAATTGAACCTAAGACTAAGGGCGACGAAGAAAAACTTTCTCAATCTCTAAAGAAAATCAAGGACGAAGACCCAACATTTGTAATCGAAAGAAATCCTGAAACTAAACAAATGACTATTGGTGGTCAAGGAAAGGTTCAACTTGATGTAATTCTTGACAAATTAAAGAACACTTATGGCGTTGAAGTAAATATTGTTCCATTTATAGTTCCTTATAGAGAAACAATTAGAAAGACTGCCAGCGTTCAAGGTAAGCACAAGAAACAATCTGGTGGAGCAGGACAATACGGTGATGTTTGGATTAGGTTTGAACCATCTGATAAAGAATTTGAATTTGATGAAGAAGTATTTGGTGGAGCAGTTCCTAAGAACTATTTCCCTGCTGTTGAAAAGGGAATTATTGAATCTAAAGAAAAGGGAGTTCTTGCAGGCTATCCTGTAACTAACTTCAAGGCTGTCCTATACGATGGCTCTTACCACGATGTTGACTCCAACGAAATGAGTTTCAAACTTGCAGCTAACCTTGCTTTCAAGAAGGGAATGCAAGAAGCAAGTCCAGTTCTTCTTGAACCTATAATGAAGGTTGAAGTTACAATTCCAGATGATTATCTTGGAGATGTAATGGGCGATATGAACAAGAGACGTGGAAGAATCCTTGGTATGGACCAACAAAATGATGGCACACAAATTTTAATTGCAGAAGCACCACAAGCTGAACTATTCTCTTATCTAATTGATTTGAGATCCTTAACTCAAGGTAGAGGAACTTTCAGCATGGAATTTGTGAGATACGAAGAAGTTCCACAAAATATTGCAGAAAAAATTATTGAAGAAAGAAATGCAGAAAAATAAAATAAACTTTTAAGGGTTGGGCTTAAGTGTCCAACCTTTTTTATTATAAAACAATTAAAGATATTGAAAAGCAATATGAGTAGTTTTATAATTTAGTTAGGTAACATTATATCTTATAGAAAGGGGATAAAAATGAAAACTAAAAAAATTGTATTAATTTTAATATCTTTGGCTCTTGTGTCAATTATGTGTGGTTTTTCTTTTTTAAATTCTAATAAAGAAAATTATGATTTTAACATAGATGTTTGTGATGAAAAACCAGACTATGAAAAAATTATTAATAATTTAAGTTATGATAGTTTGTACAAATATAAGTTAAAAGATGTTATAGTAAGCAACAAGATTATGGAAGAAGAGGGTTTTAAATTTACAACAAATAAAGATGCGGATTATTTATTAATATTCTCTAATGAAGATAATGAGAATGCGCGTATTGCAGTAAGAGTTTCTGATGTGAGTTTGAGAATTTATACTTCTAAAAAACATAGTAGTTATGTACTTATTACTGATACAAAAAATTCAAAAAAAGATTTAGATTTCTCTTCTAAAAGTGGTATTCCAAAAGGAACATTTTCTATTTTAGAACTAGAACGAGAAAAAGTCATAAATAAGTAAAAAAAATTAAATTGCTCTAAAATATCTGTTGGTGAGTTAAATCCCAACAGATATTTTCATTTGAAAAAATATATTATTTATATGAATCAGTTTCTTAATTTTTTAATAAAATAATTAAAGTAATGATTCTTTAAAAACAACAAAAAATATATAAGCTTAAAAAGTTACGAAACTAATACTTTACAAAATATATATTTTATTTTATACTAGAAATAGTAAAAGATAGTCAGATTTTATAATTTGAAAGACAAAGATAGTCAAAGGAAGTGTATTATGGCAAAGCTTTCTAACTCCATTGAAGATTTTATAAATGAACTTATTTTTGAATCTGGTGGAGCTCTTGAGATACAAAGATCAAAAATTTCAGACCACTTTAACTGTGCGCCTTCGCAAATTAATTATGTCTTGACCACAAGGTTTACACCCGTTAAGGGTTACTATGTGGAGTCAAGGCGTGGTGGCGGAGGCTACATTAGAATAGTAAAGGTACAATTTGAAGATGATGAAGATACAATTGATACTTTTTTAAGTTTTATAGGAGATTCTATTACAAAAAACAATTCTGATGAACTTTTAAAGGAACTTTTGAGACTTAACAAAGTGACTGAAAGGGAGATGGAACTTATGAAAGTTGCTCTCTCAGACAGGGCTCTTAATGAGTGTGAAAATAAAAATGAACTTAGGGCAGATTTATTAAAAAATATGCTCCTAGTTATTTTTAGTTAGGAGGGAAGATCATGCTATGTGATGTTTGCAAGGAAAGAGAATCAGTTATTTCTTACACAAGAATAAAAGACGATGGAATAGAAGAAGTGCATCTCTGCGAAGTTTGTGCTGAAGAAAAATTTAAAAGAGACTTTAAGGGGTATCAAAATATTATTCCTCAACTTGAAAATGCTTTAAAGAATATTTTTCAGTTTACAGCAAATTCCTATAATGAAGAAGATGACATAAGCTGTGAATACTGCGGTAGGTCTTTTCGTGAACTTAAGGCAACAGGATCTTTAGGCTGCCCAAAATGTTATGATTCCTTTGGAGACGAAATTAAAAAGTATTTAAACGCCCTTAATATAAATTTAAAGTACAGGGGAAAAATTCCAAAAAATGCAGAAAGTTATCTCGTTTATAACAGAAAACTTGAGGATTTAAAGGAGAAGCTTGACCTTGCCATAAATTTGGAAGAATATGAAAAGGCAGCAGAAATAAGGGACGAAATAAAGAAGTTAAAGGAAGATGTCAGTGTCTAAAATTCTTTTAGGATATAAATTAAAATTATATAGAAATATTGACGGCAAAAAATTTGTAAATACAATGACAGAGGAAGAGCTAAGGGAAAATTTAGACTTCCTAGACCCAATTTTAAGTGACTTGGGCTACACTAAAGTAGACCTTTATAATATTTCTTCTTTAAAAAAGCTTGAATATGTGGAAAATGGAAGGCTTGGCAAAAAATCTATTGAAAGAGAAAATATTGGATTTTACGAAAAAAAAGATAGTCCAGATATTTTATTAAACGCTGGAGAACACCTTGAGCTACAAGCTTTTTCAAGGACAAAATCTCTTGAGGACTTGTATGGAGAAATTTATTCTTTGGAAGAAATGTTAGAAGAAAAAATTAATTTTTCCTTTGATCCAAGTTTTGGCTATTTAAGTTCTAGAGTTTTAAATTCTGGCACAGGCTTAAAGCCCCTTGTACTTTTGTATTTACCAGCCTTAAATTATTTTGGCATAGATGAGATTGCAAGAGGTCTATCAAGGCTTGGTTACACCCTTGCATCCTATAGAGACAGCTCCAACAAGGCACTGGGAAGTATTTTCACTCTTTCCTTTGAGTCAACCTTTGGCGAAGAGGAAAAGTCTTATATAGAAAAATTAAAAATCATTGCGCGAGAAATCGCCGATGTTGAAAGGGAAAATAGAAAAAAATTATATTTAGACAACATCATAACTCTTGAGGATATGGTAAACAGAGCCTTTGGAGTTCTTGCCAATGCAAGGTTGTTGTCGGAAGAAGAGATGATGCATTCCATGTCTACAATTAATCTTGGAATTGAACTTTCAATTTTAAGAGCAAATCGAGATTTTGATTTTTATGAAGAGATTAAAAAACTTAGAAATGGACATTTGCAAATTGAGAGAGGAGCAATATTAGACCTTAAGTCACGAGATATTTTAAGGGCTAATAAGGCAAGAGCTCTCATGAAGGAGGTTTTCAGATGAGTATGTTTGGAAAATTTAGCGAGAAATCGCAAAAGGCAATTCTCTTTGCTCAGCAAGAAGCCAGAGAGCAAAGACATTCATATATAGGCTCAGAGCACATTTTACTGGGAATAATCAGGGAAGGAACTGACTCAGGTGCTCACATCTTATCAAGGCTTGGCATAGATTATAAGAAGGCAAAGGAAGCAACACTTGACATTGTAAGTAGCGGTCAAGGTCCTATTGTGTCAAGCATAGCCTACACACCAAGGACTAAGAGAATTTTTGAGCTTGCCTTTGAAGTTTCAAGGGAAATGGGAGAGGTTGCTGTGTCAACAGAACATCTTCTTCTAGGAATTTTGCGTGAAGGTCAAGGTGTTGCCATTTTAGTTTTAAAAAGACTTGGCATAGACATTATGAGTCTTGAAAATGACATTTTAAACAATATGGAAGACTATGAAGATTATGATGATGAGGACAGAGAAATTTCTTCAGAAGCCTTAGAAAAATATACTACAAACTTAAATAAAAAGGCTGAAGAGGGAAAAATCGACCCAGTAATTGGCAGAGAAAAGGAAATAAAAAGAGTAATTCAAGTCCTATCTCGTAGGACAAAAAATAATCCTGTCCTAATTGGCGAGCCTGGTGTTGGTAAGACTGCCATAGCTGAAGGACTTGCTGCAGAAATTGTTGCAGGAAATGTGCCAGAAATAATGAAGGACAAGGTAATTTTAACTCTTGATATTTCTCAGCTTATAGCTGGCTCTAAGTACAGAGGAGACTTTGAAGAGAGATTAAAAAATGTAACTAATGAAGCTGCAAAAAACAAAAATATTATTTTATTCATTGACGAAATGCATGTCATAATTGGCGCAGGTTCAGCTGAAGGTTCTCTCGACGCTTCAAATATTTTAAAGCCACTTTTAACTAAGTCAGTATTACAAGTTATGGGGGCAACGACAATTTCTGAATACAGAAAGAAAATCGAAAAGGACTCAGCCTTTGAGAGAAGGCTTATGCCAATAATAGTAGATGAGCCAAGTGTTGAGGATTCCATAAAGATCTTAAAGGGACTTAAAAATATTTACGAAGACCACCACAATGTTACAATCCCCGATGAAACAATTGAAGCTGCAGTAAAATATTCTGACAGGTATTTAAATGACAGATTTTTGCCAGACAAGGCCATTGATTTAATTGACGAGGCTAGTTCAAAGTTAAAAATTGAATCCTATAAGGTTCCTGAATTTGAAGAAAAGTACAAGAAGGAACTTGAAGATATTGAAAATAAAAAAGCTGAAGCAGTAAAGAGTCAAGACTACGAACTTGCAGCAAATCTTCGCGATGAACAAAAAAAGCTAGAAGAAAAGTACAAGGAAGAAATAGAAAAATTCCAAAAAGAGGAAGCCAAGAAAGAAGTTACGCCAGAACTCATTGCCAAGATTGTATCTGACTGGTCAAAGGTTCCTGTAACTGAAATGACAGCAGAAGAAACTGAAAAGTTAAGAGACTTAGACGAAAAATTAAAGGAAGATGTGAAGGGTCAAGATGAGGCTGTAAAAACTCTTGCCAAGGCAATAAAAAGGTCAAGGATTGGGCTTAAGGACCCTAACAAGCCAATTGGCTCTTTCATATTTGTGGGACCAACTGGCGTAGGTAAGACTTACCTAGCCAAGAGCCTTGCGAAAAATTTATTTGGCAAGGAAGAAAATATGATTAGGTTTGACATGTCCGAGTACATGGAAAAATTCACTGTCTCAAGACTTGTGGGTTCACCTCCAGGATATGTTGGCTACGAAGAAGGTGGCGAGCTAACAGAAGCTGTAAGGACTCACCCTTATTCAGTAATTCTTTTAGATGAAATCGAAAAGGCTCACCCAGACATCTTTAACATCTTGCTACAAATTTTAGACGAAGGAAGAGTAACGGATTCCAAGGGTAGGACTGTAAACTTTAAGGACACAGTTATAATTATGACTTCCAATGCTGGGGCAAATCTTCTTGCCAAAAATTCAGTTTTAGGTTTTTCAACTTCAGAAACTTCTGTTCAGAAGAGCGAATATGAAAATATGAAAAAAATTATAAATGAATCCTTAAAGGAAAAGTTTAGACCTGAATTTTTAAATAGAGTTGACGATGTAGTAATCTTCAAAACTCTTGAAAAGACTGAAATTAAAGAAATTGTCAAGAATATGCTTGATAAATTAAGTGATAGACTTTCTGAAATGGGAATAAAGGCAAATTATTCAAATAAACTCATTAACTTCTTAGTTGAAGAAGGTTATGATAAGGTATTTGGTGCAAGACCCCTTCAAAGGACTATTACAAAATTAATTGAAGATAGAATTGCCGATGAATTTTTAGAGGGAAAGATTAAAGAGGGCGACGAAATCAATCTCGATGTCAAGTACAAAAAAATTCAAATAGAAAAAGTTAAGAGGACTAAAAAGACAAAAAATGAAAAAGAAAATAGTGTATCAGTGCAGTAAGTGCGGATATATTTCCCAGGGCTTCTTTGGCAAATGTCCAAGCTGTGGCTCTTGGAACACCCTAGAAGAAAAGGAGAAGGAGTCTGGTGGTAAGGCTCCTTCAAATAGTAAAAAAATAAAAAAAGATGCACAAAAACTTCAGGCAGTGGAAATTTCTTCTGACGAGAGAGTTATGACTGGCATTGAAGAATTTAATAGGGTCATGGGCGGCGGAATCGTGAGAGATTCTGTCAGCATCTTAACTGCAAAGCCTGGCTCTGGCAAGTCAACCCTACTAATGCAAGTGGCAAATGACCTGGCAAATAAGGGCATGAGAGTTTTATACGCATCTGGAGAAGAATCTGAGACGCAAATAAAGATGAGGGCAGAGAGAATTTTAGACAAGCTCTCTGACAAAATTTGGGTTTATTCAGTGACTTCCCTTAACTCTGTTTTGGATCAAGTTGAAAAAATTGACCCACAGATGATTATTATTGATTCAATTCAAACTTTTACCCTAGACGAATTTCCACAAAGACCTGGCACACCAACCCAGACTATGGAGTGTGCCTACAAGATGACTGAAATTGCCAAGGACATAGAAAAGCCCCGCATGGTTTTTCTTGTGGGACAAATGACTAAGCAAGACGAACTTGCTGGAGTGAGATCTCTTGAGCACTTAGTGGACACAGTTTTACTCATCGAAGGCGACTCATCAGAAGATTTAAGGTCACTGATGGCGACAAAAAATAGGTATGGGTCTACTGGTGAAATTGGATTTTTCTCCATGACTGAAAAGGGCATGATATCCATTGACAATCCTTCAGAATATTTTATGACAAAGAGGTCAGCCAGTGAACAAGTCCCAGGTTCATCCCTATCTGTTATAAGAGAGGGGACAAGGCCAATAATTTTAGAGACAGAGGCATTGGCATCAAAGACCTTTCTCCCTTATCCATCGAGGATTTCTGAATCTATAAGAAGAGAGCACTTAAACACACTGGTTTCCATCTTAGAAGAGCGAGCAGGCATAAAATTTTTGGACAAAAACATTGTTGTCAAGTCCACTGGTGGCATTAAGGTCAAGGAGCAAGCCTCAAACCTTTCTGTAATGATTTCCATTGTTTCATCTACTCTCAATAAGCCTGTAGAAGCAAATTCAGTTTTCATTGCCGATGTGGGACTAACTGGCGAACTTAAAAATGTGCCGAGCCTCGATGTAAGACTTAAAGAAGCTGAGAGAATGGGCTTTAAAAAGGCATACATCTCTAAATATGCCAGCGTCAAAGAAGAAAATTATAAGGACTTAAGGGTCCTTAAGATGTCAAATATTTTAGAAGTTATTCAAAAAGTTTTTGAAATATAAATAAATTTGCGCAAGAAAAAAACTCTTTTTACTGTGAAAGTAAGAAGAGTTTATTTTTTGTAATTTAAAATTTTATTTAAGCTGTCTTTGTCTTTCTTGTGCTTGAAATTATCATTGCAATAACAAGTCCAAGGATCATTGGCACAACCCAACCAAGTCCAAACTTAGAAAGTGGTAAGGCCTTTAAAGTTTCGCCAAAGTTTCCAAGAAGTTCTTTTTCTTGAAGGACAAATAAAAATCCGAAGATTAGTGAAACAATAGATGGTATTTTAAAAACAATATCATCTTTTATTTTTTCGTTAAAGATTCCCAATATTACAATTGTCATTGCACATGGATAAAGTGTTTCAAGTATAGGTGCAGAAATTTTTATAATTTCTCCAACGCCAAGCATAGATATTAAACAAGAAATTACTGAACAGATGACAACAACAAGTGCATAGGAAACTTTCCCCTTGCTGAGGTCACTAAAGAAATTACCTGCAGCTGAAATTAAACCAATAGCAGTTGTTAGACAAGCTAGGGCAGTTATAATTGCCAAGATGTAAACGCCAACGCCGCCTAAAATTCTATTTGTAATTTCTACAAGTAGGACAGTATTGTCTGTGTCCACATTGTAAGTGCCAAGGCTTGAAGTTTGTGCACCAATATAAACAAGACCGCCATAGATAAAGGCAAGACAAAGTGCTGCGATTACACCAGATATAATAGTTGCTTTTATTTCAACTTTTTCACTAGAATAGTTCATTCCCCTTACTGCATTTATTACAACTAGGGCAAACATACAACCAGCTATTGCGTCCATAGTTTGGTAACCGTCTTTTATTCCCTTTTCAAGTACATTATCTATCATAGTTGTATCTTGAACCTGGCCTATTGGGCTTGCAATGCCCTTTACAATTAAGATGGCAATACAAATTATAAGTGTTGGTGTCAAAAACTTTCCAACTATATCAACAACCTTATTTGGTCTAATAGTTAAAAGACATACAATTACAAAGAAAATTATGGAGAATAAATATCTGTTAAAAGATTCTCCAAAAATTGGAACTATTCCAATTTCATAAGTAGTAGCAGCTGTTCTTGGAGTTGCTAAGAAAGGTCCAATACATAAAATAATAGCCGTTGAAATTATAATTGCGAAAACTTTATTAACTCTTGATGCCAATACATTTAAATTACCATCGTATTTAGAAAGAACTATTATTGCCAGAAGGCCAAGACCTGCATCAGCAATTGTAAATCCTAAAAAGCCAACCCACCATTGACTACCAGATATCAAACCTAAGTAGGGTGGAAAAATTAGATTTCCTGCACCAAAAAACATTGCAAAAAGTGCAAAGCCTATTACAAATAAATCTTTAGTGCGAATTTCTTTGTTCATCTTTTTTTACCTCCATTTAATTATTTTTTCTATTTTACCACAATTAAATAAATTTTGGTACACTAAAATGTTGAATGAGAATAAAAATTTTGGTACTATTGCAATTAAGGTGATTATATGAATTATAGAGAAGCAGTATCTTGGCTTGAAAATAGAAATATACCTCTAGGAGAATTTACTCTTGATAATATCAAAGAGCTATTAAATATTTTCGAGAAGCCACAAGATAAATTAAAAATTATACACATTACGGGAACCAACGGCAAGGGGTCTGTGGCAAGCTTTATAGAAAATGCCTTAATAGAAAATTCTTATAAGATTGGCAAATTTACTTCGCCTTATATCACAAATATTCGGGAAGAAATTGAAATAAATAATGAAGAAATTTCAGAAGAAGAATTTGCAAAACTTGCAACAGAAGTTAGAGTAAAAGTAGAAGAACTTGACGAGAAAAAAATTTTTGTAAGTGGTTTTGAAATTTTAACTTCTATTGCTTACATTTATTTTGCAAGGAATAATCTTGATTTTGCAGTAATGGAAGTTGGAATGGGTGGAAGAGTTGATGCTACAAATGTAATGGAAAAGTCAATTCCAGTTTTCTGTCACATTTCTCTTGACCACGCAAATATTTTGGGAGACACTATAGGCAAGATTGCCCATGAAAAGGGCGGCATTATAAAAGAAAATTCCCAAGTATTCTCTTACCCTCAAGATGAAGAGGCGAGAGCTGAACTAAAAAAACTTAGCAAGGAAAAAAATTCAAGCTTTTATGAATTTAGCCAAGATGAAGTTGAAATTTTAAGCTCAAATGAAGAGGGAAATATTTTTAATTTTAGGGATCATAAGAATGTGGAAATTTCTTTGATTGGCGACCACCAAGCCCTTAACGCTTCCCTTGCCCTAATGGTCCTTGACTTTTTAAAGAAGGACTATGTGCTTGACGAAGAAAAAATAAAAGAGGGGCTAAAAAAGGCAAAAAATATTGGAAGGACAGAATGCCTATCAAAAGATCCGCTAATTATTATTGACGGCTCTCACAATTTAGATTCTATAGAAAGAATTGAAGAGAGTGTTAAAAAATTTAAGTATAAGAAACTTATTTTGGGTTTTAGCCTCTTAAAGGACAAGGACCACGACCATATCCTTCGAAAAATAGAAAATATTGCAGATAAAATTGTCTTGACAGAAATTGATAGTGATAGACTTACAGATTTAAAGGATCTTGAAGCTGAATTTAAAAAGTTTTCAAAAAAAGAAATTTATCCTATAAAAAATAGGGAAGAAGCAGTGGAAAAAACTCTCTCTCTTGCAGGTGAGGGCGACATGATTTTGTGGTGCGGGTCCCTATATTTAATTAAGGACATAAGAAAAATTATATTAGATAAATTAAGTTAGATAAAAATTTAGAAAATAGAAAAAGTTCCCTGTCACTTCGGGAACTTTTTTTTGTAAATTTTATTAAAATAAAAAATCTCTTGCAAGGGGCAAGAGACTATGTAAAGGACCACAAAAAAAGGATCTTACTAAGACCCTTAATTAGATAGCTCTTTCTACTTTACCAGATCTTAAACATCTAGTGCATACATTGATTCTTTTGTTTGATCCATTAACTACAGCCTTAACTCTTCTAATGTTAGGAGACCAGCTTCTGTTAGAACGAGAGTGAGAGAAAGATATTTTATTTCCAAATTTTTTTTCTTTTCCACAAATTTCACATCTTTTAGCCATAACGCACCTCCTTTAGTCATTAAGCAACAAATATTTTATCAAAAAATGATGCTAAGTGCAAATAATTTTTTCAATATGTTCTTATTTTACACTAATTTCACTTTTTTTACAAAGGAATTTTTCAAAATCTCGTAATCTTTTGCAAATTCTGTTATAATAAATTAGATAAGGAGGTGCCCTCATGCCGGCAATTATAAATAGAGAACTTGGAAATATTGTGATAGAAGATAGCGTACTTGCTAACATAGCTGGAATTTCAGCAATGGAATCCTACGGAATTGTTGGAATGGCATCAAAAAATGCCGCAGATGGAATTTTTGAACTTTTGAGATTTGAAAATTTGTCAAAGGGAATTGTTGTAAACACTGAAGAAAATGAAATTTCTATTGAACTTCATGTTGTTCTTGAATATGGAGTAAAAATTTCTACAGTGGGTGAAAATATTATAGAAAGAGTTAAGTTTAATATAGAAAATTTGACAGGACTTGAAGTTGATAAAATTGAAGTTCTGGTAGAAGGTATTAGACTTAAATAGTGGAGGTAAGATTTTGGAAATAAAAAAAATTAATGGCCCTTTATTAAAAGAAATTTTTAAAGGCGCTGTAAATTATCTAATATCCAGAAAGGAAGAGGTCAATGCACTTAATGTGTTCCCAGTTCCTGATGGAGATACAGGTACAAACATGAGCCTTACATCAAAATCTGCCTTAAAACAAATTGATAGTTTAGAAGGGGATTTTAAAGTTAGTGATGTTTCTGCTGCTGCAGCTCGTGGTGCCCTTATGGGAGCAAGAGGCAACAGTGGTGTAATTCTTTCTCAACTTTTGAGAGGTTTCTCTGAAGGTTTAGAAGGTCTAGATGAAGCTGGTACTGCTGAAATTGCTCACGCTTTTAAAAAGGCAAGTGAAACGACTTATAAGGCTGTTATGAAACCAATTGAAGGTACTATTCTCACAGTTGGAAGAGAAACTGCAGAATTTGCTATTAGACATTACAAAAAGGCTGAAGACCCAGTAAAGTTTTTGGAAGATGTAATTGTTGAAGCTAATAAGTCACTTGACAATACGCCAAATCTTCTTGAAGTTTTAAAGGAAGCTGATGTTGTTGACGCTGGTGGCAAGGGTCTTGTTGTCCTTCTTGAAGGTGGGCTTAAGGTTTTAAAGGGCGAAGATATAGCTGACCAATCTGAAGATGAAACTTTGAAGAAAAAGGCACAAAAGGAAATTCAATTTACTGAAGCTGACAAATCTCTTAAGTATGGATATTGTACTGAATTTATTATAAATACTGACTACGAAGACATTGATTCTTTTAGAGAAAAAATTGCTCCTCTTGGAGACTGTCTACTTGTAGTTGGCGGTGGCGGAAGTCACATAATTAAGGTTCACGTTCACACTAATGATCCAGGAATTGTTTTGCAACACGCTTGCGAACTTGGTCTTCTTCAAGATATTAAAATCGACAACATGAGATACCAACATAGGGAAGTTCTCTTTGACGACAGCGAAGTTGCTGAAGCCAAAAAGAAGGAGGAAGAGGAAGAAATAATTGAAGAAAAGGATTATTCCTTTATAACTGTTTCCATGGGCGATGGAATGACTGAAACCTTCAAATCCCTTGGTGTAGATTATGTTGTAGCTGGTGGGCAAACTATGAATCCATCTACTGAAGACTTTTTAAAGGGCATAGACAAGGTTGGCGGAAAAGTCATCTACCTAATTCCAAATAATAGCAACATAATTTTATCTGCAGAACAAGCAAGAGACATTTCTGATAGAGATGTTATTGTAATTCCATCAAAGTCTGTGCCACAAGGTATTGCAGCTATGCTTGCCTTTAATGGTGACCTAGATAAAGATGAAAACAAGGAAAATATGATAGAAGCCATAGGAAGTGTAATTGACGCATCAGTAACTTATGCAGTTAGGGACACAACTATTGGCGGAAAAGAAATTCACAAGGACGACATCATAGGCATTGCAGCCAAGGAAATTATCTCCAGCGGCAAGACTGTATTTGATGTTGTAACAGAAACAGTGGATAAGCTTATGGACGAGGACATTTCTCTTGTAACACTTTTCTATGGAGAAGATGTGAAAGAGGAAGATGCTGAAGAAGCTCGCCAGGCTATTGAAGAAAAATATCCAGACATTGACATAGATGTAATAAAGGGAGATCAACCAATTTATTATTACATCCTTTCATTAGAATAATTAGAATTTTTATGAGCCCGAAGTTTTTCTTTGGGCTTTTATAATAGGTGAGAAAATGCTTAAGTTAAGTGATTCTATAAATAATTTAAAGGGAATTGGACCAAAGAGGGAAAAGCTCTTTCACAAGCTTGGAATCTATTCAGTTAAGGACCTACTCTTGTACTATCCAAGAAGGTATGAAGATAGCTCAAAAATTGTAAAGATTTCCCAGGCAAAGATTGGCGAAAAAAATGCCTTCAAGGTGAGGATCCTATCAAAACTTCAAAATAGGAGAATAAGAAAGGGTCTCACTCTCACATCTTTTCTGGCAGAAGATGAAAGTGGAGAAGTGGAGCTTTCTTTTTTCAATGCCTTTTACTTAAACTCTCTCATAAAAATTGGCGGAGAATATTTAGTCTATGGCAAGGCAGATTTTTTCAGGGGAAGGGTCAGCCTATCTAGTCCAGAAATCGAAGATATACATAAATTAAAAAAGCTGGGTAAAATTTCTCCTATTTATAATTTGACAGAAGGCCTAAATAATTTTGTCTTTGAAAATTTAATCAATCAGGTTATTGACTTAAATCTCTTTGAGGAAAACCTGCCAGAGGAAATTTTGGAAAAATATTCTTTTATTGGCAAGAATGATGCCATAAGGGCAATTCACTATCCGAAGTCCCGAAAAAATTATATTATGGCTCGCCAGAGATTAATTTACGAAGAATTATTTTTATTTGAACTTTCAATTCTAAAAAATAAATTTCAAAACCAAAGGCGAGATGCCATAAAATTTGAAATAAAAGATGAAATTTACGATTTTATAAATAAGCTTCCCTTTAAACTGACAGAGGGTCAAGAAAAGGTCACAGATGAAATCTTTGATGACATGAAAAAGGGAAAGGCAATAAATAGGCTCATCCAAGGCGATGTTGGAAGCGGCAAGACCATTATTGCCATAATAATAATGTATCTTGCCTACTTAAATGGCTACCAGTCATCTATAATGGCGCCAACAGAAATTCTAGCCAAGCAACATTTTGAGTCCTTTGTAGACCTCCTAGAGCCTCTTGGAGTAAAGGTCGCCTTACTTATTGGCTCAACGATAAAAAGTGCAAAGAGGGACATCCTAGACAACCTAGAGATGGGGTCTATTGACATACTTATAGGAACTCACGCTCTCATCGAAGAAAATGTAGTTTTTAGAAGGCTTGGAGTTAATGTAATTGACGAGCAGCACCGCTTTGGTGTTGTCCAAAGAAATATGCTGCAAAATAAAAATGTGGACGCAGCTACACTTGTAATGTCTGCCACGCCAATTCCAAGAAGTTTAAGTCTTGTTCTCTATGCAGACTTAGACATATCTGTCATAAAGACTATGCCAAAGGGCAGAAAGCCAATTAAGACCATTGCCATAAATGAAAATATGTTGGAAAAGTCTCTTGCCTTTATAAAATCTGAACTAGAAAAAGAAAGGCAAGCCTATGTAATTTGTTCTTTGATTGAAGAAAATGAAGACTACGAAAATTTGCAGGCTGTGGAAAAAGTTTATGAAGATTTGAGTAAATTCTTCATAGATTACAAGGTCGGACTTCTCCATGGAAAGATGAAGGCAGAGGAAAAAAATAAAATTATGAATGACTTTGCCGCCAATAAAATAAATTTACTTGTATCCACAACAGTTGTGGAGGTTGGAGTAAATGTGCCTAACGCATCTGTCATTATGATTTATAATGCAGAGCGCTTTGGACTTTCAACCCTTCACCAACTAAGAGGTAGAGTTGGAAGAGGTACTCATCAATCCTACTGCATACTCTACAATCTTTCCAAGAGTGAAATTTCTTGGGAGAGGATGAAAATTATGACAGACTCCAATGACGGATTTTACATTGCCAACAAGGACTTGGAGCTTCGCGGCTTTGGAGACATTTTGGGCACAAGGCAATCGGGCATGCCAAACCTAAGACTTGCTGATTCCTTTAGAGATGAAACAATTTTAAAATATGCAGCAGATGATGTGAAAAAGATTTTGGAAGTTGACCCAAACCTAGAGAGCAAAAAATACTTTTATTTAAATAGAGAAATAAGTGACTTTTATTCTGATTTAAACTAATATCTTTAATTATTTCTTGACTTATGGTAAAATAAAACTAATTTGGAGGCTTTATGAGAATTATTTCAGGAAATAGACGAGGACTCAAATTAAAAGCACCCAAGGGTCTTGATACCAGGCCCACAGAAGACAGGGTAAAGGAATCTGTTTTTAACATTTTAGGTCAAAATTTTTTTGACGACCTTGTCCTAGACTTATTCTGTGGCAGCGGTGCAAATGGAATTGAATTTATATCAAGAGGGGCAAAGAAAGCTTACTTTGTTGACAAGTCAAAGGAAGCCATGGACTGCGTGAAGTACAATTTAGAAAAGGCAAAATTTTTAGATGAAGCAGTTCTTATTGAAGATCATTTAAACAGAGCCCTAAGAAATTTAGATGTTAAATTCGATTACATTTACATGGATCCGCCCTTTGACAGGCGTGACTTATATAAAAGAGCCTTTAAACTAATTAGAGAAAATAAATTATTAAAGCCTGATGGAAAATTAATTGTGGAGTATAATACAGATGTTCCCCTATTAATTGGCGATGGCTTTAAAGAAATAAAAAATAAAAAATATGGAAATACTTCCATTTCCATATGCGGATGGGATGTAGATGAAAGCAATATATGCGGGTAGCTTCGACCCAGTGACTAATGGACATTTAGACATTATAAAGAGAGCAAAGGATATTTTTGGAGAAGTAATTGTAGCAGTATTAGACAACACTTCAAAAAAAGGATTATTTACTGTGGAAGAAAGAAAAGAACTTCTTCACAAAGTTTTAGATGGAATGGAAGGAATAGAAATAGATTCCTTTGACGGACTTCTCGTTGATTACGCAAAGAAAAAAAATTGTAAAGTAATAGTAAGAGGACTTAGATCAGCTTCTGATTATTTTAATGAATATACACTTGCCATGGCAAATATGCATTACAAAGACGGCGTTGAAACTGTCTTTTTGTTGGCATCAAATGAAAATTTATTTGTGAGCTCAACACTTGCAAAAGAGGTTTCAACCTTTAACGGAGATACAGATTTATTCGTGCCTCCTGTTGTAGGAGAAGCTATGAAGAAAAAATTACTTAGGAGGAAGATATGAATTTAATTGATTTAGTTGAAGAATTGGAAGATCTTGTTGAAACATCATCACAAATACCACTAACAAATAAGGTTATGGTAGACAGAGAAGAATTTTTGGAAATTGTTAACGAAGTAAAAATGCAAATTCCAGGAGAAGTTTCTGAAGCACAAAGAATTGCAAAGGACAAGGACGACATAATTAATGGAGCCCATGACGAAGCTGACAAAATTATTGCAGCAGCAAGAGCTCACGCAGAAAAAATTATTGACGAAAACGAACTTGTGAGAGAAGCTGAGGAAAGATCTATGGAAATTTTAAGATCTGCAAAAGAAGAATCTACTCAAATTAGAGAAGGCGCAAGAGATTACGCAGACGAACTTCTTGAAAACACACAAGTTAACCTATCAGAAATAATCAAAATGCTTAACGAAAACAGACAAGAGTTAAGAGGATAATTAGATTTGAAAGAAGAGAGAAGCTATTATGGCTCCTCTTTTTTTTTTAGAATTTTTTAGATAATTTTGTGACAATTATCACAATAATTTTTTGCTAAGAATGCTATTATCTTATTAGAAATGAGGGATAAGATGAGTTTATTTTTGGGACGCATTCACTATATTATGTACGATAAAATTTTATTTCAAGAAGAAATTTTAGAAAATTTATTAGATTTGTTGGAAGAAGAAAAAAGTCTGGAGCTTAAAAAAGATTTAGATGATAATTTTCCACTTGAAAGAGGAAATTTAGAAGATATAATTGATGAAAGTAATATTCACGGCTGGCTCAATGAGAGAGTAATAAGAAGTGAAAATAGACTGGCAAAAGCAGTTTCAATTCTATTAGGGGACTTTGACTTAGAAAAATTAAAGAATAAATTTTTTGAAATCGGAGAAAATTATAAGGCAGGCGACAGTCCAATAGAAGTATTTTCTTTTATTACTTCCAAATTTTTGGATGGCATGCCCTGTGACCATGCCCTTGCCATTTTAAAAAATGATGAGGATGAATTTGTATTTACACTTGCATCTGATGTCCATAAAAATATTTGGGGAAATTATGTAGATCCTGAGATTTATTGGATGCTTAGGGACAGCCTTATTCTTGGAAGTTTAAGCTCCACTAGTTTAAAATATCAAAAGATAGATGAAAATTATGTAATAAGGAAGTGATTAAGTGGATACTTTAAAAAATACAATTAACTATTTGGAAGATGAACACGAAGAAATTTTAAGATTTTGCGACAAAATGGAAGAAAAATGTTTGGAGATCCTAAGGGGAAGGGTGGACACAGAATTTTTTAGAAATGCAATTGAGTTTATAAGAAAGTATGCCGACGGCCTTCACCACAAAAAGGAAGAGGACATTTTATTTGTGACTATGCTTGAAAATCTTGGACCTGTGGCAGAAAAAGTTGTCCGTGGTGGCATGCTCGTTGAACATCAAATGGCAAGGGGCTATGTTATGGAGCTTGAAAAAAATTTAAATTTATTTGAAAAATATAAGGAAGATCTTTCAAAGCTTCACATCTTGACTAATGCCATGGCTTATGTGGAACTTTTGAGAAATCACGCAGAAAAGGAAAATAAAACAGTTTATCCCTTTGCTGATAAAAGTTTAAGCGAAGATGTCAAGCTTGAAGTCGCAAAGGAAATGGATGAAAGAATAAGGGAAGAAGAAAAATTTTTAGAAGATAAAAGAAATTTAATGAAAAAATTGGGACTATAAATTACTTTAGCCTGCTATCAAAAAGATTACAAAATTATTACAAATCTTAAATTTTGAGGATTTTCGCCAAAGTTTTTGCTATTATAAGACTTCGAGGTGAAAGAATGAAAAAAATACTTATATTGATGATAATTTTACTTGCAATGCCCTTTAGCGTTTTTGCAGCTAAGGAAGTTGCCATGCCACTTAGTGTCAGCGCAGTAAAGGAAAGTGAAACTTACAACTTTGAAATAAAAAATGCCAAGGACAAGGATGCAGTTGAAATCGAAGTGAAAAGCGAAGGCAATGATGCAAAAGGAAATTTAACAAAAAATGTCTTTGTAAAAAATAATAAAAAATATGTTTCAATTACGCAAAGAGAACTTGACTCCCTTGTGGGACCTTCAAGTGGCTATGCCTTTAGACTTAGATTTGCAAATAGTGAGGGCAAATCAAATTACACAGATGTCTTACATCTTGGCAAGGCGCCAGTTTTTAGAAATTACAGCAACTGGGCTTACAAGGATTTAATGAAGGCAGAAGATTTAAAACTTTTCTCAAAGGATCTTGCAGCTAACACTAAAGAGAAGATCACTCGTGAAGAATTTGCAGAAATTGCAGTTAAGGCTTATGAGATTAAGTACAAGAGAAGTGCCCAAGGTTCAGTAAAACACTTTAAGGACACCGACAACAAATATGTGAACATGGCATGCGATCTTGGCATAATGAATGGAAAGAGCAAGGACAAGTTTGCTCCCAAGGAAAATATTACGAGAGAAGACTATGCTGTTGTTATTTCAAATTTATTTAAGCTAGAAGATGGCAAAAAGATAAAAATCAAGGACGGCAAAAAGATTTCTGATTACGCAAGGGAATCTGTTTATAAGGCTCTTAGCTCTGGATTTTTAAATTTAGATGAAAAGAAAAATTTTAATCCAAAGAATCAAATGAAAAGAGAGGAAGTTATTTCTTCAATAGTACGTCATGTTTGATTAAAAATTTACAAAAGTCCCCAAATTGTATATAAAACTTTATAATTGTGATATAATACTTCCAAGGTGAGGTAATGAAAAAAGTAATTTTTGACATTAGTCCACTTGGAAGTTTTCAATTTTCTTGTGAGACTTACATGATGTATTACAGAGAAAAATATGGACAAGATATTTTTTTCTACACTAGAAAAAATGGAAAGTATGTAAAGGTTGAAGACCTAGAAGAGCTCAGACATTTAAAAAGTAGAGTTATGGTAAGTGTTGACCTTGGCTCTGAAGTTGATTTTATTGCCCACGACTTAGATGCAAGAGTTAAACCACTGACAGAAGAGTTGGAAGATGACGAGTTACTTATAAATATAGTGGAAAGGCTTGGCGACAAGGCAAGCTGGAAAAATTCTAAAATGAGAGTCGTTGAACTTCAAGAGTGTTGATTAAAAATTTATAAAATTAGAAAAGAAAAGAGATTCCTTTAAATTTTTGGAATCTCTTATTTTTTTTATTTATTTTTTGGAAACTCGAGAATTATTTTTTCGATCCTATTTTTTGACTTCCTTGCTATGGTAAATTTTAAGTCAGCGATATTTATGACTTCATTTAATTTTGGAAATCTGTCAATATTTTCGATTATAAAACCGCCAAGGGAATCAAATTCTTGGCATTCAAGTTCTGTTTCAAACTTTTGATTGATCTCGTCAATGTTAACTGAGGCGTCTATTAAATATTTTCCTGGAGCGATAGTTATTATGTCTTCGTCTTCTTCTGTGTCGTACTCGTCAGAAATTTGACCCACAATTTTTTCAATGATGTCTTCAAAGGTAATCATACCTTCAGTGCCGCCGTACTCATCAGTAACTATGGCGACGGATAATTTATTTTGTCGCATCTCAGAAAAAAGTGTTCCAGTAGGCTTGTACTCAAAGGTGAAGAAGGGCTTTTTGAAAAAAGATTTGTTTTCAGCAAGGGGTTTTGTCCTATCCATGTGGAAAATATCTTTTACATTTAAGATACCAATAATATTGTCCAAGTTGTCCTCATATACGGGCATTCTTGAATAAGAATATTCAGAAATTTTTTCGATAATGTCTTCATAGGAATCTTCAATTTCAATAGCCACAATATCTGTCCTTGGTGTCATTATGTCCTTGGCATAATTGTCCTTAAAGCCAATTACATTTTGAATCATCATAGACTCGTTCTTATTTATTATTCCTTCTTCCATGCCAAGGTCCATGGCATCTATTAAGTCTTCTTCTGTTATAATTGGATCCTTGTAGGTTTTGTCCTTAATAACTATTTTAATTATGCTTTGGGACAAGAAGTTAATTAGCATGGAAAGGGGACGCATAAAAATTATTAAAAAATTTAAAAATTTTGCGTACTTTGGCACAATACTTTCATAATTGTTTTTGCCAAGCTTGCGAGGAAGGCTCTCTCCAAAAATTATCACTATAATTGTTGAAATTATTATTCCGATTATTATGCCAAGATGATTCCATTTATGAAAGAAAAATAGTGACATAAAGATGACTGTAAGGGAATTGGAAAAATAATCTAGGATAAGCGTTGAAGAATAAATATTTTCTTTTTTTACAAGTTTTTTTATTATGTTTAAATTTTTTACTTCTAAATCCTCAAGTTTTGAAAGTTTTACAGGTCCCAGGGCGAGATAAGCATTTTCTATAAGGGTAAACAAATAGGAAAAGAAAAGCGCCACAAGGGATATAAGTAGGTATATATACTCATTCATAAAATTCAACTCCATTTTACATTATATACCCGAAATAGCTTTATGAAAACTAAAAAAAGCTGCACCTGGCAGCTCTTTTCTTTATTCAACTGTAACTGATTTTGCCAAGTTTCTTGGTTTATCTACATCATTTCCTAATAGGACTGAAGAGTAGTAGGCAATTAACTGTTCAGGTATTACTGCAAGAAGTGGTGTCAATAGATCAATGGTGTCTGGTATTTCAATCATTACATCAGAAGAATCTCTCACGAAGTCATTTTTTTCTTCTGCAATGGAAATTACTGTTGCCCCTCTCGCTATTAGCTCTTGGTTATTAGAAATAGTTTTTTCTAAAATTGAGCTTTGCGTTGCAACAGATATAACTGGTGTGCCTTCTTCTATTAGGGCAATAGAACCGTGTTTTAACTCGCCAGAAGGGAAGGATTCTGTGTGAATATAAGAAATTTCCTTTAGCTTTAGGGCTCCTTCCTTGGCAGTTATATAGTCAAGGCTTCTTCCAGTGTAGAAAATTGATTTTGCATCCTTAATTAATTCAGCAATATCTTCAAATTGCTCTTTATGTTTTAAAATTTCTTCGATTTGTTCTGGAAGTTTTTCCATGTTTTCGATTATTTCTTTAACTTTATCTTCAGAGATTTTATTTAGCTTTAGGGCAATGTCCATGGCCAAGAAGTATAGTGAAATAACCTGTGTTGTGTAAGCCTTAGTTGATGCCACAGAGATTTCTGGACCTGCATAGCAATAGACAACCTTGTCGGCTTCTCTTGAAATTGATGATCCAACTACATTTGTAATGGCAAGAGTTTTTGCACCAAGAGCCTTTGCTTCTCTAAGAGCTGCTAGGGTGTCAGCAGTTTCTCCTGATTGGGATACGAAAATTACCAGAGACTTGTCGTCTACAAACATATTCTTGTACCTAAATTCAGATGCAATTTCTGAAATAACAGGAATTTTTGCCAGATTTTCTATGGCAAACTTGCCAGCTTCGCCTGCGTGAAAGGCAGTTCCACAAGCTGTCACATAAATTTTATTGATATTTTTTAGTTCATCAAGGGATAGACTTCCTTCGGCTGGAAGATTTATCTTGTAATCCTTGTGTTTAATTGAAATAACTTCGCGAAGTAGGCGAGGTTGTTCGTGAATTTCCTTAATTAGGAAGTGGTCGTAGCCTTCCTTTGATGCATCAGCTGCAGAAATTTCAACTTCAGTAATTTCTCTCTCAACTTTTTTGTGGTTTTTGTCATAAATTGTGTAAGAGTCTTCTCTCATGTCAACTACATCGCCATCTTCAAGATAGATGATCTTATTTGTGTGTTCAATGACAGAAGTAATGTCACTTGCCACAAAGCATCCATCTTCGCAGATTGCAAAAAGTAGAGGGGAAGAATTTCTCACAGCTATGAGCCTCTTGCCTTCATTTTCATCTATGATGCCAAGGCTGTAGGCTCCCCTTAAAATTTCTGTTGACTTAAAGACAGCTTCAAGAATGTCACCCTTGTAGTTATCAGAAATAACATTAGGAATGACTTCTGTATCTGTTTGTGAAAGGAACTTGTAGCCCTTTTTTGTCAAATCATTTCTAAGCTCTAGGTAATTTTCTATAATTCCATTGTGAACTACAGAAATTTTTTCATCAGTTGATAAGTGAGGGTGAGCATTTATTTCATTGGGCTCCCCATGTGTTGCCCATCTAGTGTGACCAATGCAAATATTTGAAGAAAACTCCTCTTGGTTAAAGGAATCTTCCAAAACTTTTATGCGACCCTTCTTTTTAAAAGTCACAAGTTTATTATCTCTTATCATAGAAAGGCCTGCAGAGTCATAGCCCCTGTATTCTAATTTTTTCAGACCTTCTAGTACTAATTTTGTTGCATTATTTTTTCCAATATATCCAACTATTCCGCACATATTTCTACCTCCAATTTATTAGAGATTCACTACATTTATTTTGTTATAAAATTGCTTTTATTTTTTGTAAAATGTTTAGGCTGTGAAACCTTTAGAGCATCCGCCGATTTTCGATAACTCTATCCCTCGTCAGCCACTTGGGCTCAGGCGCTTAAATTATTTTTATCTCTTCAGTTGATTTTAACATAAGGCAAATTTAAAGTAAACTTTTTAAGAAATTCTGAGGATTTAAGAAGCCTTTATAAAATATTTTTTACAAAAAACTTATATTTTATTTAGATTTTTGTCTCAGAAAGGCTGGGCAATTTGAAAGCCTATTAGTTGAAAAAAATTTTTTCAAATGGTAACATTACTTATAGAAAACTTATAATTTGAGATAAATTACGGAGGTAATAATGGATAGAGAAAAACTTTTAGCAGAGGTAAATGGCAAGAAAATTACAGGAGTGGACTACAACTTATTTTTAGATTCTCTAAACCCACAACTTAAACAATATTTTGGCGGCGAAGAGATGAATAAGGAAGTCGTAAATGAACTTGTTTACCAAGCACTTTTATACGAAGATGCAATAGAAAAGGGCATGGACAAGGAAGATGACTTTACACAAGTTTTGGAAAAGACTAAGGAAAGCATGCTAAAGACTTACGCTCTTGGCAAACTTCTTGCCACAGTTACAGTTTCTGATGATGAAATAAAAAAATTCTACGAGGACAACAAAGAAGTCTTTAAGGAAAATGAAAGTGCCAATGCTTCTCACATCTTAGTTGCAGAAGAAGACAAGGCTAAAGAAATTTACGAAAAAATTAAAAATGGCGAAGACTTTGAAGCTCTTGCAAGAGAATTTTCCACTTGTCCATCAAAGGAAAAGGGCGGCGACCTTGGAACTTTCACTAGAGGACAAATGGTAAAGGAATTTGAAGATGCTGTCTTTGACAATGAAGTTGGCACAGTTACTGAACCTGTTAAGACACAATTTGGCTACCATATTATTAAAATCAATGAAAAGAATGAAGGCAGAGACCTAGAATTTGATGAAGTGAAGGATAAAATTGCGGCACAAGTTAGAAGACAAAAGGAACAAGCCCTTTACAACGAAAAAATTACTGAACTTAAGGGCAAATACCAAGTGAAGATGAATATCTAGGTGGAACATGAAACTTGAGCTTTTTAATTACATCGATGATGTACTAGATCTTTTTGATTATCATAAAATTGAACTTGCTGGAGTTAATAAAGAGCTTAAAAAGTATTTTTCCGATTTATTTTTAGATGACGACAGACTTACAAATATTACCACGAGAATAAAGACTCAGGAATCCCTTCGTGAAAAATTAATTAGAAGAAATTTTTTCATGAGGTTTCCTGATCCTGTTCGTGGATTTAAATATATTCAAGACTTAGTTGGCATTAGAGTGGAATGTCGTTTTATAAAAGATGAAGAAGCTTTGTACAAAAAAATCATAGAAGATTTTACTATTAAATCTGATAGGGGTTATTACAAGTCTAATAAAAATAAAAAGATTAGATTAAAACTTGATGACCCTCAGCCTCAGACTCTTGCAAATGGTTTCACAATGTACAAACTTGACGGAGAATACGACACAGGATCCTTTATATATTGCTTTGAGCTGCAAATCAAATCCTTTGTAAATGTCTTTTGGGGAGAAATAGACCACAAGCTTCTCTATAAAAATTATAATTACATAATAACAGAGGGATTTTTTAGAGAAATAATGAACTCCATTAATGACAACTTGAAGATGATAGACAAGCAACTTATGATTTTATATGACCATGTAAAAAAACAGGATGCCTCAGAAATAATTTCAGCAGAAAGTCAGTTAAAGACACTTCTTTCTAAAATTCTTCACGATATCTTCACGAAAAAGATTCACGATGAGCTTGGACTATTTATCAATATTAAGGCTATTACTGATGTTGTCGTAGACTTTTTATTTATGAAATCTTCCAAGAATAAAGATTTAAGTTATGGAGAAAATTTCATAGATTTAATAAATAAGATAAATTCTGTCACAGGCAAGGACTTAAACATAGAAGAGTACATTGTCTGTGAGAAGGAGCCCAAATATTATGATTCCTTCTCAAAGGGTGCTACAGAAGTCTTGGCTAGAGTTATTAACAACGACTTAGACTGGAATATTTTATTTAAAATTATTAGACTGATTACACAAGAATCCTATGGAGAAATTTTTACAGAGTTTATAATTTTTGTGAGATATGAGTACATGGCTTGTATGACAAAACTTTTTGAAGAGAAAAATCTTTCAAAGGAAGAACAAGATGAAATAGAAAATAAATTTTTATCTAAGGTAATTGATGAATTTAAGGAAAGACCTTCCATTGACTTTCTCTTAGACAAGTCTTTAAATAAATTCAACTCTGTCCTATGGGAAATTAATAAAAGTGATGCCAGAAGCCTGGAAAAAATCATTAAAATATTTGAAGATAATTATACTTTTTAAACTATAAATATTTTTTATACTCATGTATAATGTAAGTAGGAGGTTTAAATGAAAGATATAAATACCTTATTAGAGAACAGAATTTTTTATTATTTTGATAAATTGACAAAAATTCCAAGATGTTCCTTTGAAGAAGAAAAAATTAGAGCTTATCTAATTAACTTTGCCAAGGAAAAGGGATTGGAATATAAAACTGACGAAATAGGAAATGTGGTAATCATTAAAGAGGCGACAGAAGGCTATGAAGATGTAGACAGCATAATTTTGCAAGGTCACATGGACATGGTTTGCGAAAAGACTCCTGAATGCACCATTGATTTTTCTAAAGACCCTATTAAGTACGAAATAGATGGCGACTTTATTATCGCTCGCGAGACAACTCTTGGGGCAGATAATGGCATAGCTGTTGCCATGACACTTGCTCTTTTAGAATCAAATGACTACAAACATCCAAAGATTGAAGCGCTTTTCACTGTCAACGAAGAAAGTGGAATGACTGGAGCAGCTAACCTTGAAAAGGGTATGGTTACTTCAAAAAGACTTTTAAACATCGACTCTGAAACTGAAGGCGTTGGATGTATTTCCTGTGCTGGTGCAGAAAGAGACCTCATAAAATTACAAAAAGAATACAAAGAATTAGATAAAAATAAAAATCTTTATGAAATAATAGTAAATGGACTAAAGGGCGGACACTCTGGTCAAGAAATTCAAGTTGGTCTAGGCAACGCAGTAAAAATTCTCGGCAGAAGCCTTTACAGAATTTTTGAAAAAGTTGATGGCGACTTAGTTGAAATTGAAGGCGGAGCAAAACCTAATGCCATTCCAAGATATGCAAGGGCCCTTGTGGCAGTAAGGGAAGAGGACATCAAAAAAATTCAAGATGTAATAGTTGAACTCAACTCTCACTTTGTAACAGAACTTGGAAAAGTTGACCCTGATGTGAGACTAAACTTTGAAAAGTCAAAGGAATCTCGCGACAAGGCCTTTACTGATGATTTTAAAAATAAAATTCTTGGTCTAATAAATGTCCTACCTAATGGCGTAATAGCCATGAGTAAAAACATTGAAGGCTTAGTTGAAACTTCTGTAAATGTGGGAGTAATTGAAAACAAAGAAGATTCAGTAAATATTATTTCCAACATCAGGTCTTCAGTTCAATCTTCTAAGGAATATATTGGACTTGTAAATAAAATTGCAGCAGAAAATTTTGGCGCAGATATAGAGATTATTACAAAGTACCCTGCCTGGGAATATAAGGAACATTCACCACTTAGAGAAGTTGCAAAGAAGGCTTACAAGGAAGTTAGCGGCAAAGAATTTAAACTTGAAGCAATTCACGCAGGTCTTGAATGTGGAATCTTTGTGGAAACAATTGGTGATATCGATATGCTTTCAATTGGACCAAATATGAAGGGGGTACACGCACCTGGCGAGCACCTTTCTATTTCATCAACTGAAAGAGTATTTGATTTCTTAATAAAAATACTAGAAAATTTAAAATAAAATTTGGAGGATATTATGAGTAACGAAGAAAAAAA
>NZ_KV804730.1:60882-91984 GCF_001811425.1 Peptoniphilus sp. HMSC062D09
AAAAAAATTACATGAACACGACGAAAACTGTGATTGCGGTTGTGACCACGATCACGAAGAAGAAGGCTATGAAACTATTACACTTACACTTGATGACGACAGTGAAATGGTGTGCATAGTTCTTGGAATCTTTGAATGCGAAGGAAATGACTACATTGCACTTCTTCCTGAAGATGAAGAAGACGGCGAAGATGTATTTATTTACAAGTACAAAGAAGTAAATGAAGAAGAAGTAGAACTTGATGTAATCGAATCAGAAGAAGAATTTGAAAAAGTTTCAAAGACTTTCGAAGAAATTTTTGACGACGAGGAAGAAGAATAATTTTCTAAATGGTTTACAGAAAATATTCTGATTTTCTCAGGGAAAAGTTTGGCGAAAAAGTCTACAAACTGCCTGTCAAACTTGATTTAACTTGTCCCAATAGAGATGGAACTTGTGGAGTGGGTGGCTGCATATTTTGCGGCGAAGAAGGCGGCTCTTTCGAAAATAATTTTGGGTCTGTGAGAGACCAACTCTTAAAAAATAAAGAGCTCATAAAAAATAAATACAAGGCCAATAAATATATTGCCTACTTTCAAAATTTTACCAACACCTACATGCCCTTTGAGGACTTCAAGAAAGTAATTGAAGAGTCTCTTATAGAAGGCGTAGTTGGCATAAGCATATCCACAAGACCAGACTACCTTCCAAAGAGGCATTTAGACTACTTGGAAGAATTAAACAAAAATTATTTTGTGACAGTTGAAATTGGTCTTCAGACGCCAAATTATCACAGCCTGAAAAAATTAAATAGAGGACATGGTCTTTCTGAATTTATTGATGCAGCCTTAGAGCTAAAAAAGAGAAATTTAAATGTCTGCACTCACATTATTATTGGACTTCCCTGGGATGACGACTTAGATATTCTTGAGTGTGCGAAAATTTTAAATGTTCTTGGCATTGATGAAGTTAAGATTCACGCCCTTTACATCTTAAAAGATACGGCTCTTGGAAAGATGTATGAAAGAGGAGAAATTGAACCAATTTCTTTAGATGACTACAAGAAAAAAGTTATACTCTTTTTAAGAAATCTTAAAGATGATATAATAGTGGAAAGAATAATAGGAAGAGCACCTTATGAAAATTCTCTTTTTTGCAATTGGAATACTTCCTGGTGGAAAATTAGAGACGATATAATTAATGTTATGCATGAAAATGGATACACTCAAGGTGATCTAGTGAAAGGAGAAATACTATGATAAAGTATATTTTAGGGAGCAAAGGCTCTGGAAAGACAAGATGGTTAATCGACAACGCAAATGACGACATGAAAAAGGGCGATGGAAATATTGCTTTCGTAGAAGTTGATGACGATCACATCTTTAGTTTAGACTACAATGTAAGACTTATTAATGCAACTGAATACAGACTAAACTCTATTGAAAGTTTCTACGGATTTATCTGTGGGCTTCTTGCAATGGATTATGATTTGCACAAGATTTATGTTGACGGAATTTACAAGGTATTGACACTTAATATTGAAGACTTAGAACATCTTTACAATAAGATTTCTAAAATTCCTGATGCAAATAACAAAGAAATCTACATTAATGTTGATTATCTAAAGGAAGATATGCCTGAATCTCTAAAAGATCACTGTCTAGAAGTAACTGGAAAATAAGGTGTTATAAGTGGATAGAAAAACAATGGTTAGAATTATTGCATTGCTACTTGTAATTGCAATGGTAATTCCAATAATTCTAAGTGTGATTTAATGGTGCTTCGTGGAATTTAAGAAAAAGAAGGGACTTTTTGAAGATTTTTTTGAACACAGGTCTTTTCTCATAATGCAATACACTAATGGTGACCTCTCCAAGAGAGAATTTTTGCAAAAAAATTTCGACTATTTTCAAATGAGAAATGCCAGACCCTACATCAAGGTGGACTCTTACGAAAAGGGAATGTACAACTACCAATACTACAATGTAATGGCAAAGTATTATAGGGCACTTTCAAAAGATGTTAGGAATACAAAAAAACATTCAAAGTACTACAATTATTATTTAAATTTAACAAACAAATATTACGAACTTAAAGACAAATCTGTCTTAAATATTTTGAGAATACAAGATTTTAGAAACACCAAGGCTTATTACATCAAGTGTCAGTCAAAGGCATTGAGAAACGAGCTCTATGAAATTGTCTTAGAGGACAAGAAGGAGGCAATCTTTCACTCAAAGGCGCCATGGCTTTTAAGAATCTTGAAAGAAGAAAATATTTTTGACAATCAAATGAAGACATCAATAATAGATCACTATATCAATGAAAAATATTATTAAAAATAAGGACTGTGGGATTAATTTCCCTCAGTCCTTTTTCGTTGTATCCATATAAATAGAGTTTAGGAGACTCATGATAGTGTAAAAATAACAGTCTACTAAATCTTAAATATAAGTTTTCCTTTCAATCTTTATAGGTACAGACTGAGGATATGAACGCAAACGGTTTATAATTTATAAGGAAATATTTTATAAATTTGTTCGCTGTAATATTTTCCGGACATTTACCTGATATACTATATACATAAAATAAAGGAAGTGAGGATATGAAGAAGATTTTAATTGTCGAGGACGACAATTTTTTGAATAAATTGTTAGCTTATAACCTAATTGCAGAAGGCTATGATGTTAGTTCTGTCTTAAATGCAAGGACTGCCACTGAAACCATTCTTCAGCGAGAATTTGATTTGGTAGTTCTGGATATCAACTTGCCCGATGGGAATGGTTTTGAGCTGTGCAAGCTGATAAAGCCTCAGTATCCATCCACCATTGTAATTTTCCTGACAGCCAATGACCAGGAGAGTGACCAGATACGAGGTTATGAGGCGGGTGCAGTAGACTACATCACAAAACCGTTTGGAATCGCGGTATTGCAGAGGAAAATCAAAGCAATGTTGGACATGCTGGAACATCATAAACCAGTAAAGGATATTTACGATGACGGGCGCTTGTTTTTGGACTTCTCGGAGCAGGCGGCTTCCTTAAATGGTAAAACTATAACCCTATCAGCTATGGAGTTTAAAATGCTGAATCTGTTTCGCAAAAATCCTCGGATAGTTTTGACTAGGAGACAGCTTTTAGAAAAGCTGTGGGATATAGATGAGAAGTTTGTGGACGAACACACACTCACAACCACCATCAGCAGAATTCGTAGTAAGATTGAATCTGATGGAGGAGCACCATACATCAAGACTGTATACGGCATGGGTTATCAATGGACAGGAGGCGAAGCAAAATGAAGTTTAAGAATCTATCTGTAAAGCATCTGTTTGGGTGGATTACTCTGGGAGTTTTTCTCATTATGTCTGGAATTATCATAGCTTTGTTTCTTATAACAAGACAGACTGCAGTCCTACTTACAGGCGGAGCGATGATGACGTTCACCATTTTATTTCTCTTTATATTAACTCAGGAGTTTGGGAAACGCCTTTTGCAGTTTACCGATACTCTGTGTCAGACCTTAGACTATATGATTGCTGGAAATGAAGTCCCTCAGTGTCCGAAAGACAGCGAAACCCAACTTGATAAAATTGACCATCGCCTGACTAGGCTATATCATATCATGCAGGAGAATCGCCGTCTTGTGGACGAAGAAAGAAAGGAATTACAAACTCTTGTATCGGATATTTCGCATCAGGTAAAAACACCTGTAAGCAATTTAAAAATGGCGACAGATACAATGTTGGAAAAGCATATGACCGAGACAGAGCGTATCGACTTTATTCACGGAATCCGTAGTCAAACAGATAAACTTGACTTTCTTTTTCAGGCCTTAGTGAAAACCTCACGATTGGAAACGGGAGTAATCCAGCTGGATAAGAAACCGAGTCGCTTGTTTGACACTGTGGCACAGGCCATGAGTGGAATTGTGTATGAAGCTGAACAAAAGAAAATCGCTGTGTTCGTGGATTGTTCGGAGGATTTCGTTGTTTCCCATGACAGTAAGTGGACATCTGAAGCAATATTTAACCTGTTGGACAATGCGGTGAAGTACACCAAGACAGGAGGAAAAATCACTGTGTCTGTAATATTATGGGAAATGTATGTAGAGATTAAAGTAACAGATACGGGCAAGGGCATTTCTGAAAGTAATCAGGCCGCAATATTCCAGAGATTTTATCGTGAGGAAGAAGTACATGGACAGCAAGGTATAGGCATTGGTCTGTATCTGGCCCGCGAGATTGTAACACGTCAAGGAGGTTATATTAGAGTGATTTCTGAGCCAGGTAAGGGTTCAGAATTTTCTATAATGCTTCCTTTGTGGTGAAAAAAAGTTTTCTACTTAAAGTTTTCTACTTATGGAAAATTGAAACACAACGTAGAGATAAAATGAAAAGTCTTATCATTGTAACATTTTTTCATGATTTTCAATGCATTTTTTAGCTACTGTAACATTTCACGGACATTTGGGTTTTATAATATTCTTAACAACAAATAGGAAGCCTTGAAAGGAGTTTTGAATATGAACGTTTTACAGACAATTGACTTGAAAAAGTATTACGGCACAGAACCTAACATTACCCGAGCTCTTGACGGAGTAAACTTCTCAGTTGAGGATGGAGAGTTTGTGGCTATTGTAGGAACATCTGGAAGTGGGAAGTCTACCCTTCTTCACATGATGGGAGGACTGGATATTCCCACCAGCGGAACTGTGATTGTTCGGGGCGAAGAACTTGCAAAGAAAAATGACGAACAGCTTACCATCTTTCGTCGTCGCAATATTGGTTTTATTTTCCAAAACTATAATCTTGTTCCCCTTTTGAATGTTTATGAAAATATAGTCCTGCCAGTAGAGCTTGACGGGGATACGGTGGATCAGAAGTTTTTTAACGAGCTAGTTAATCTTTTGGGATTGAATGATAAACTGACAAGTATGCCAAACAATCTTTCAGGTGGACAACAACAGCGTGTAGCTATTGCACGTGCATTGATTAACAAACCAGCTATTGTGCTTGCCGACGAACCTACTGGTAATCTTGACAGTAAGACAAGTGCAGAGGTATTAGGTCTTATCAAGCGTACCAGTGCAGATTTTCGTCAAACTGTAGTTATGATTACCCATAATAATGATATTGCCCGTCTTGCAGATCGAATTGTTCGTATTGAGGATGGAAAAATTGTGGAGTAAGTAGGAGGTGGTATAGCATGATTTGGCCTTTTGAAAATAATACCAGCAATATTGAAAAGAAGATTGCTAAGCGTAGTTTACATAATGAACAGCAGCGCAATCTATTTGCAATCATTGCTTTGGTTCTGACTGCATTTATGATAACTGCGACATTCAGTATTGGATTTAGTTATTTTGAAACATATAAGATGCAGCAAATTCGGTTAATGGGGACTACTGCAGATGTAGGAATCACAAATGCAACAGAAGAACAGTTAGTAGAAATCTCAAAATCAAATCTTGTACAAGACGTAGGAAGACAGCAACATTTAGGTAGTATTGATACAGAAAAACTGCAAAACGCAAAATTAGGTATAGTTTGGATAGACGATACAGAATGGAAGGTTCATCGTCTACCGACCATATCAGATATCGTAGGAAATTACCCTTTAAATAAAAATGAAATTATGCTGCCAACATGGGCGCTTAAACAGATGGGTATTTCTGATCCACAAATAGGGATGGAAATAGTATTGTCTTATCAAATTGGTGATAGCTATGATTATGTATCAGACACCTTTTTGTTGTCGGGCTACTATACGGACTACATTTCAATGCGTACAAATAATCGTGGCTATGCTTATGTTTCAGATGCTTTTAGGGACAGTTTAAATGAACCACTGGATAATAGTGTTACGGCAATGATTAGCTTTCAAGGTAATGGTGATGTTGATAAGAACTGTGAAAGATTACGCGATGAGATTGACTTTACAGCAGGTCAAACATTTGAAATTGTCCCATTAGGACAAGCTAATGGATGGACTATTATTTTAGCTGTAATAATGTTAGCATTTTTTATATCATTTAGCGGATATCTTTTAATATACAATATTCTTTATATCTCTGTCATAAAAGATGTGCAATTTTATGGTCGTCTAAAAACGATTGGAGCTACTAAAAAGCAAATAAAGAGAATTATCTATAAACAGACAATTAAAATTTCCTGTATTGGTATTCCGCTTGGTTTGCTACTTGGTGCGATTGTTTCTTTTGGTGTTGTTCCCTATTTCCTGAATATGATGTACTCAACAAATTCTGATGTGGGAACAAAAATATCTTTTTCGCCTTTTATTTTTATTGGAGCAGCTATATTTACATTCCTAACAGCTATGATTGCAAGCATGAAGCCTGCTAAAATTGCTGGGGGCGTTTCACCAATAGCGGCACTTCGATATACAGTAAAAAGCACAAAGACAGTCACCAAAAATGGCGGAAAAATGAAGTTATCTAAAATGGCATGGAACAATGTCTTTAGGAATGTAAAGAGTACAATTCTCGTCTTTACGTCATTGTTTTGTGGTTTTTCCCTGTTTCTAGTTGTCACGGGATTATTGTATGGATTAAGTCCAGAGAATTATGTTAAGCAATGGGGAGTAAGTGATTTTGCACTCACATATAGTATTTACGAAGATAAAGATTTAATTACAAATGAAATGGTGTCAGAGATTAGACAGATTGATGGAATCAAGAATTTGAGGTTGACATATGCGGCTTATCCTCAAGTAACAGTAGACGTTTCATATGATGATGCTGTATTTCATGACTTTCTCATGTCGTTAGATGGAGTAAGTGGACTTGATTTATCCGATTCTTCAAAGTTAAAAAAGTATCAGCAAAATTTTTTCAGTGGAGTTTTTGGAATTGATAATGCATATTTGAAAGAAATCAATGAAAACTTAAATTCGCCTGTTGATATAGATGCCTTTGAGCAAGGAGATGTTGTACTACTTTCCAATACGTTAGAAGGCATCATTCAACCAGGACAGAAAATAACTATTCAGACACAGAACGGACAACACTCTTTTGTAGTGGCAAATGGTTTTTTGAATGATGGTTTTCGTGCTGGAGGAGGAAATGAGCGTGGAACAGCTCCTGATTTATATATTAGTCAAAGATCCTTACAAGAACTTTTTCCACGAAATAGAGTGTTTCGCGTGGCCTTTGATACGGATGGTCAAAATGACGAAAGTATATTGAAAGAATTAAAGCAAATCACCTCGTCTAAAGCCAAAATTGATATTGTATCCCGCTATGAACGTAGAGAAGAAGTGCGAGATTATCTAGTTACAGCAAATGTTCTAGGAACAGGGTTATCTGTAATTTTAATGTTGGTGGGTGTTATGAACTTTGTAAATACAATGGTTGTTAACGTAAGTACTAGGCGTTATGAATTAGCTGTTCTTGAAAGTGTTGGAATGACAAAGAAACAAATTAAACGAATGCTGTCTATGGAAGGTTTATACTACTGGGGTATTTCTTTTTCCCTCGTAGTCACAATAGGGACGGCAATCTTCTTCTTACTATATGTTTTATTTAGCAAAGTAGTCTATTATGCTGTTTTTTCTTATCCATTTATCCCGATGATACTTGCATCTGGACTGGTGTTGTTAATTTGCCTTATAGTTCCTATGTTGCTATACAAAACTGATATTAATCTTCCAGTTGTTGAACGTTTGCGATTGACAGAGTGAGTTTAAATAAATAGAAAGATATCTTTAGGTTAATTATATCAAGATAGTGCTGTTGCAGAATAGATGATTCTACTCTGCAACAGCATCTTTATTTTGCATATCTTCTGATTTCGATTAAGAAGCTTTCCATGATTCTCGTAAGGTCCTCTTCTCTACACTCCAAGTCCAAGGTGTACATATTGCCTGTGCCTGTGAAGTCGAAGTGGTCCTGCAATTTTTCAAAAATTTTCTTTAAGTTGAAGTTTAAATTTATAGAGCGAAGGACAATTATTTTTGACCTCTTGCCATTTTTTAGTCCATAAATTTGGATAAAGTTGTCTTCTTTTAAAATATAAGAAGAAATTTCGCGAAGCTCCTTTAAATTTACATCTTCTAAAACCTTGTAGATGTAATTTATGCCAGAAAATTCTGTGGAAAAGCGTTTAAAGGAATCCACGGCTTGATAAAATAGTGGTGATTTTTCTTGGGAGTCCTTAGCCTTATTTTGGTTAAGATTATTTTTTGTCTTTTCTATCTTTTCTTCACAATTTTTTTGAGGATATTCTATTTTATTATTCTCGTCATCTTTTTTATCTTCAATTTTTTTATTCAAGTCCTTAAAAGATTCAAGTTTATATTTTTCGTGGAAGAATTTAGAATCGTATTTTTCTTTTTTTGCCTTTTCAAGGACTTTTTCTGATTGAGAAACTTTCTCTGCTTTCTTAATTTTTTCAGAATCTTTTAAATTTTCATCAGTGACAAAATCTTTTTCTAAGTCAGAAGAATTTTTTATTTCAGAATTTTTTACTTCTTCAAGGACTTTTTCAGGCTCAGAAATTTTTTTGTCTCTTGAACTTTTTCTCCTTCATCAACTTTTTCTAAGTCAGAATTTTTTGGGGTTTCATCTTTTTTATCCTCTTTAGGAAGTTTTTCTTCATGAAGATTTTTTTCTTGACCAAGAATTTTTTCAGTGTCAGGGAAATTTTTTGCCTTTAACTTTTTTACATCAGAAAATACACTTTCCAGGCTTTGGCTATTTAAGTACATCTTCATGTTGTCCAAAAGATTTAGAGAATTTCTGGCAAGCTTGTAGGCATTTTCGCCTGAGACAAGAGTTAGCCTAATGGCAGAATTTATTTTATCAACTGAAGAAATAAAGACCATGCCAATTTCGCCAGTCCTTTTTAGGGCAGGACCCTGGTAGGAAATTTCTGCCAGCCTTTCAATTTTTATGTGGTCTTCAAAATTTTCAATGGATAAATTTGAAAAGATGGCATAATTTACAAGGGACTCAATATTTTTTACTGTCATAAATTTAAAATCCTTGGCTGCAATGTCTATGTAGGAAGAATTTTTTTCAACCTTGTAATTTAAAATTTCTGAATTTGTATTTGTTGATAAAAAATATCTCACCAAGGCATTGCCAAGATTTTCCTGCATCATGAGCAGTCTATTTTTCCAATTAATCTCAATTTCAACCTGGCCTTTATTTTCATCAATTTTAAAATAGTTTTTGTTGCCAGATAAAAATACTGGGTCTTCACCATTTATTTTTATCTCGTCAGCCAAAAGATTTTCACTGCCAGTGAAGAAAGGCGGGTCTTGGACCTTTCCATAAGTAATGCCGTCACGATTTATTTTATCAATTATTTCTAATTTGTAATTTTTTTTGTAAGGGTTTTTGTATTTAGAATTCATAGCTACCTCCACTAATATATTATCATATTTCGTGACTTGGCGCTTTAAAAAGATATATAATAAGAGGGGGTGCCTATGTATTTATTTGCAGCAATTATTTTTGGAATTTTACTTTCAATTTTTACAAGGGCAAGTTTATTAATTGTGGGATTTTTTCTCCTTCTAGCAATAATTATTATTGCACAAAAGAAAAATGCCAAATTATTTATATTTCCTCTCCTTATTTTTGCTGTTTGCCTAAATTATTCCCTTAGAGACTACAAGCTAAAGGATTTTTCTGGTCAGGTCACTGGAAAAGTAATTTTATCAAATGAAAATAAGTCTGTCCTTAAGACATCTTCTGTTAAAGGAAAAAAATTTGTGACAAAAATTTTATTTTACGAAAAGCTAGACAGGGGAGGGACTTATAAGATTCTTGGAGAATTTGCTCCGCCTCTTCCTGCAATGAATGAGGGAAACTTTGACTACGCGAAAAATAACAAGGCTCAGGGAATTTATGCCCTTGGAAAAATAAATAGCTTTCAAAAAATTTCTCAGCCAAATATTTTTTATAAATTTTCCAATGTCTGTGTAGATAGGGCAAAAAAATTTTATAGAGAAAATTTGGATGAAAGAAATTCTAATCTCATGTCCTCAATTATACTTGCCGATAGGTCCCTCATGGAAGAGAGTGAAAAGGATAGGTTCAATACTCTTGGCATGAGCCACATCTTGGCAGTGTCAGGTCTTCACATTGGAGTCCTTGTACTTTTTTTAGATGGCATAATAAAAGGGATAACGAAAAATAAAAAACTCACTGATTTTCTTGTGACTGGTCTTATTTTCTTTTACATAGTGACTATTGGCATGCCAATTTCAGCCCTTAGGGCATTTTTGTTTTACCTTCTCTACAAGGCAAATATTTACTTAAAAAAAGATTTAGACCTGAAAAAAATTTATTTCTTGAGCCTTAGCATAATTTTATTTATAAATCCCATGGCAATTTATTCAATATCACTTCTCATGTCTTATGGGGCAATTTTCGGTCTAGTCTTTGTCTACCCAGTCCTAAATAGCAGGCTGTCAGGCAGTGGTCTTGTAAAAAAATCTTTTGTTGGGACAACTTCAGTAATAATTTCACTTTTTCCTCTTATAAATTATTATTTTGATGGCTTTTCACTTTTGGTTTTTCTTGCAAACTTGATAATTGTGCCAATTTATTCTGTGATCATTACTCTTGGTTTTATCATGGGACTGGGAGTTTTTCCTGGTATTCTTGGAAAAGTCTTAAATATTTTAATGAATGCAAGCTATGGCTTGGAAAGTCTTTTTGCAGCTAAGGGCAGTATCTTTCTCACCCTAAAAGCTTTTAAGTTTGAATATATTTTTGTTTACTACATTTTATTTTTGCTAATTTTAAACAGGCACAAGTTAAGGGAAATTATTGAGCCAAATTTAAAAATTATCGAAATTTATATGGCAGTCTTTTTTGTTCTCACATCTCTAGGAATTTTAAGAGACCTAAATACTTATAAGGAGAGCCACCTCTATATTGGGCAAGGGGACTGCACACTTATTAGTTTTCGCGGCAAAAATTATTTAATTGACACTGGTGGTGCAAGGCAGGAAAATAAAATTGCAGAAAAATTTTTATTTCCAACTTTAAAGCTTCGCGGTCTTTCAAAAATTGACGGAATTTTTATTTCTCACTTTGACGAAGACCATGCGGGAAATTTAAATAAAATCTTAAAAAAATATAGGGTGGATAATATTTTTATAAGTCACTTGCCAGAAGACCCAGTAATTTTAGAAAAGGCAGAAAAGTTTTCTAATATTGTAATCCTAAAAAAAGGCGACAAGGTAAAAATTTTAGGGGACACTCTGGCAGAAGTCCTCTCCGACAGTGAAAATAGAGAAGAAGAAAATGACAATTCCATGGTTTTACTCATAAATCACAGGGGCTTTAAGACACTTTTTACTGGCGACATTTCCGAAAATGTTGAGAGAAAAATAAATAGGGACATAGACATCTTAAAGGTCGCCCATCATGGGTCAAAGACTTCCACTTCTAAGGAGTTTTTGGAAAATACTTCGCCAAAATTTGCCCTAATTTCTGCTGGCGTAAATAATTCCTATGGTCATCCCCATGAAGAAGTGCTACAAAACTTGGAAAAACATGGTATCATATACTATGTTACGGCAAGAGATGGTCAAGTGGACTTTAAAATTTATGGTGACAAGCTTAGGATTGATAAGAAAAACCAGGAAGAGGACTATAAATTTTATATTTTACTTATATTTTTAAATACCACTTTACTTTATATTACGGCGAGGAAAAATTATGAACTACAAGAAAATTTATAAAGATGAGACTCACAGCGGAGTTTATTTATTTTTCGGCAAGGAAAAATATTTAATGGAAAATGCTGTGGGATATTTATTAAATAAATATGTAAAGGGTAGCGAAGCCTTTAATTATACAAAATTTAAGGGCGGTGAAGTCAAACCAGAGGACATTATTTCTGCCTGTGAGACCTATCCTGTCATGAATGACAAAAAACTTGTATTAGTGAAAGATGTATGCGACTTTCTTGCCCTCTATGAATTAAAGGATTCCTTTTATGAATTTTTAGACAAGTTATCGGATTTTGTAATTTTAATTTTTTGGGACACTGGGAATATAAAAAAGACAACAAAATTTTACAAATACTTCAAAAAAAATAAAAGAGATATTGAATTTGAAAAGCTGGGTCCAATAGATGCAAATAGGTTTGTAAAATCTTATTTTTTAAGAAAGGGCAAGAAAATCAATGATAGGGAGGCAGCTCTCTTTATTAAGGAAAGTGGCTACACATCAAAAAATGAAGACCTTGTCCTACTAGACCTAATAGGCGAAATGGATAAAATTGCGGCAGCTGCAAAGAGTAATCTTATAAGTGAAAGTGACATAAGGAGTTTAATTACAGAAAATATTGACACAAGTATTTTTAAGTTTACAGATGCCATGCTCCAAAGAAATAGCGAGATAGCCTTAGTTGAATTTCACAATATAGTAAAATTAGGGGAAGAGTATCCTATAATCTTTTACCATATAATTAGGCAAGTGAAAAATCTTTTGTCCTACAAAATTTTGTCTGAAAAAAAAATTAGTCAGGCAGAAATGATGAATAAAATGGGATTATCAAAGTACGAATTTGAAAGAAAAATAAGGGCCTATGAGAGAAACTTTTCTAAAAAGTTTTTGACAGATTTTTATGAAGAACTTATTAAAGCAGATGAATTTTTTAAAACTTCATCAGTAGACGAGATAATAATTTTTGAGACTCTTATTATAAAATATTGCCAGGGAATTTAATTTGCCAGGAATAAAAACTTATGCAAAAAGAACCTTGCAATCAATGTAAATTCGTGGTAAAATAGCAAAAGCGTTAAATATTGGAGGTGAAATAATGGCAAATATTAAATCAGCTATTAAGAGAATAGATGTAGCTAAAAGAAATTCTGATCACAACAAACCTATTAGAACTGAAATGAAAAATGCAGTTAAAAACTTTAGAGTTGCTCTTGACGAAAACAGACTTGACGATGCAAAGGAACTTTTAATTGTTGCAGACAGAAAATTAAAGAAGGCTGCTAATAAAAATATAATTCACAAAAAACAAGCTTCCAGAAAGCTAAGTCGACTAGCTAAGGAACTTAACAGCAAAATCGCTGGCTAAGAGAAATTTTCCCGGGAGAGTTTCTCTTTTTATTTTTTATAATAAAGAGAAAGAGGTAGATAATTGTCTACCTCTTATTTTTTTACTCTTGTCTTTTTTATTTAGCGGAAAAAATCTAGCTCCACTTGGTTGGATAGGTCCCTGCCTTTTTCTGTAAGATAAATTTTATTTTCTTTAACTTCTACTAATCCCAGCCTAATATTTTTTTCTATTTCACTTTCATAAGTTTTTACAAAATCTTCTTCAAATCTTTCTTTAAATTCACCTAAATCAATGCCAGACCTGAGCCTTAGTCCCATCATTATAAATTCATTGATCCTGTCGGTCATAGTCAAGGTCTCAGAAAATTCCAGGGGTTTTTCTCCCTTATCAAGAGCCTCATAATAATTTTTAAAGTTAGAAAAATTTCTGTAACGCAAATTTTTTATATTTGATGAGGCAGAAAGTCCAAAGGAAAGGTAATCTTTTAGCTTCCAATAAGTCAAATTGTGGCGACACTCAAAGCCATCTTTGGCAAAGTTGGAAATTTCATATTGGTTAAGACCAATTTTTTCAAGTTCATCAACTACATAGTGATACATTGTTCTGTCTTCATCTTCATCGGGAAAGGCAAGGGGACTTTTTTTATGGGCCTCATAAAGTCTTGTGCCTTCTTCTAAGATAAGTGAGTAGTAGGAAAGGTGAGGAATGTCTAATTTTTTTATCTCTTCAAGAGATTTTTCTATATCAAAAAATTTTTGACAGGGAAGGGCAAGCATGAGGTCTAAATTTATATTTGTAAAGCCAGCAGACCTTGCGTTTTCCACAGCCCTATAAATATCTTCGGACTTGTGAATCCTTCCAATCTTTTTTAAAATTTCATCGTTAAAGGACTGGGCACCTATGGAGATTCTGTTAATGCCAGAAGAAAAATAAGTTTCAGCCTTTTCTCGCGTCAGAGAGTTGGGGTTGGACTCAATAGTTATTTCTGGATTTTTAGAAAATTCAAAGTCACTTAAAATTTTAAAAATTCTTTCAATACATTTCTCATCGACAGAAGAGGGAGTGCCGCCTCCGATAAAAACTGTGTCAATAATTTTTTCCCTTAAAAAATTTTCATATAGTTTTATATCTCTCTCCAAATAAGAAAAATATTTTTCAACATTTTCTCTATTTAAAAGAGAAGAGCAGAAGTCACAATAGTGACATCTACTCTCGCAAAAGGGTATATGAATATAAATTGAAATTTTATTTTTCTTCATCGTATTTTAATACAGACAAGAAGGCATCTTGTGGAATGTCAACATTACCCACAGTACGCATTCTCTTCTTTCCTTCCTTTTGTTTTTCAAGAAGTTTTCTTTTTCTTGTTATATCTCCACCGTAACACTTTGCAAGTACATCTTTTCTAAGGGCACGAATTGTTTCTCTTGCAATAATTTTATTTCCAATGGCAGCTTGAATTGGCACTGCAAATTGGTGTCTAGGTATTACATCCTTTAGCTTTTCACAGATTTTTCTTGCACGAGTGTAGGCATTGGACTCGTGAACAATAAGTGAGAAGGCATCTACAAGTTCTTCGTTGATTAAAATATCAAGTTTAACAAGGTCGGACTCTTCGTAGCCAATTAATTCATAGTCATAGGATGCGTAGCCACGAGTTTTTGATTTCAAGGCGTCAAAGAAATCATAGATAACTTCATTTAGGGGCATGTGATAAGTTATGAGGGCCCTTGTCTCTTCAAGGTACTGCATGTCCTTAAAGACGCCACGCCTATTTTGGCAAAGCTCCATAACTTGCCCAACAAAATCAGTTGGCGTCATAATTTCTGCCTTTACAATTGGCTCTTCCATGTACTCAATTTCTGTTGGGTCAGGTAAGTTTGATGGGTTTTGAATGGAAATCATCTCACCATTTTTTTTCATAACATTATAAATAACAGAAGGGGCAGTTGTTACGATGTTTAAGTCAAATTCTCTCTCCAGTCTTTCTTGGATTATTTCCATGTGAAGAAGACCCAAGAAGCCACACCTAAAACCGAAACCAAGGGCAACAGAAGTTTCTGCCTCAAAGTCAAGGGCAGCATCATTTACCTGTAACTTTTCTAAGGCTTCACGAACACTGTTGTACTCTTCGCCTTCACCAGGGTAGACACCGCAAAATACCATGGGTAGAACTTTTTTGTAGCCAGGCATTGGTTCACTTGTTCTCTTATTTTTGTGAGTAATTGTGTCGCCCACTCTTGCGTCCTTTACATTCTTAATGGAGGCAGTTATGTAACCAACTTCGCCTGCGCTTAAAGAATCAAGATTTATGTGACCGTTGGCGATTACTCCAACTTCAACAACTTCAAAAGTTTTGCCTGTTGCCATCATGAGGATTTCGTCGCCAGGTTTTACTTGTCCGTCAATAATTCTCACATGACAAATTACTCCTCTGTAGGAGTCGTAAATTGAGTCAAAGATAAGGGCCTTAAGTGGTGCCTTGTAGTCGCCACTTGGTGCAGGAATCTTGTCCACAATTGCGTGAAGGACATCGTCAATGCCAATGCCTTCCTTGGCAGATATTAGTGGAATGCCTTCAGTGTCAATGCCGATAATATCTTCAATTTCTTCTTTTATCTCGTCAGGTCTTGCACTAGGAAGGTCTATTTTATTTATTACAGGCACAAGTTCAAGGTCTTGGTCAACGGCAAGATAGACATTGGCAAGAGTTTGTGCCTCAACACCTTGGGCAGCATCTACAACTACAATGGCGCCTTCGCAAGCTGCAAGGGAACGAGAAACTTCATAGTTGAAGTCCACATGACCTGGAGTGTCAATTAAGTTTAAGATGTATTCCTTGCCATCTCTGTCGTCCTTGTAGATAAGTCTAATTGCCTTTAATTTAATTGTAATTCCTCTCTCGCGCTCAAGATCCATGGAGTCTAAAACTTGCTCATCCATTTCTCTCTTAGTGAGCATGCCCGTTGACTCGATGAGCCTGTCGGCAAGAGTGGATTTGCCGTGGTCAATATGTGCTATTATTGAAAAATTTCTTATATTATTTTGATTTCTCAAATTTTTACCTCCGTTCTAGGGGATTTTTATTTTATTAGAGTTTCAATTTTTCCTCTATTTTTTAGAGGTAAAATCCTATAAACTGCTGCTGATTTTATTCTCTTTTTTTCGATTGGTCCAAAGTATCTGGAGTCTACGCTCATGCCAGGGAGTCTGTTATCGCCCATGACAAAATATTCATCATCCTTTAAAACAAATTTTTCTTCATCAGATTCTGTATAATCACTTGAAGTATAAGCTTCTTCTAAAACTTTTCCATTTAAAAGGACCTTTCCATCTATAAATTCTATGGTGTCGCCAGGCTTTCCTATAAGTCTTTTGATGTAGTTTCTGTTGTCATTTGGCGCATCGATTACAACAATTTCGCCACGAGGTATGTCAGTAAACCTCTTGTAGGAAAGGCAAATCAATTTGTCCTTTTCATTTAAGGTTGGGTGCATTGACTCTCCATTTACAACAGCTATATTAAAAATAAAATTTCTCACAAAGAGTGCAATTAAAACTGCAGCTACAATTGTGATAATAAAAGATGTAGTTTCACTTTTTTTCAATTAAATCATCTCCAATTACTAATTTTAACATAAATAGCTTGAAGATTGGAATAAATTTAATTTATAGCTATTAGTATTCAATGAGAAGGAAGAGGATTCAATAAGATGAGATAAAAAAATTTCAGGGTCTTGTTAAAAAATTTTGAGAAGCAAGTAATTAATTTTAAAAAATCAAGAGTTTACACACAGAGACTAGGGATAATAAAAATTATATTAAGTTAAAATTTAAAGTAATCTCATAAAAATAAAATTAAAAAAATTTCTAGAATAATTTTCTAGAATAAAAGAAAAAAATTTTTGAAATATCCTTGACAAAGCTTTTGGAAGAGGGTACTATATAAATAGATTAGCACTCGACATTAATGAGTGCTAACAAAGGAGGAAATTATGGATACTAGAAAAATAAATATTTTAAATGCCATAATTGAGGCATACATTGATATGCCCACTCCCGTCGGGTCACGAACTCTATCCAAAGATTACGACCTTGGAGTTAGTTCAGCGACAATAAGAAATGAAATGGCAGATCTTGAAGATCTTGGTTTTTTAAATAAGCCACATCAATCAGCTGGAAGAATTCCTTCTGACAAGGCTTATAGATTTTATGTTGATGAGTTTTTTAAAAGTTTAAATGAATTTCATGACATAGATGCTTCAGAAAAAATCAAGGACAGACTTTTATACACTTCAAGAAATATTGAAGACTTTTATAAAAATTCTGTAAACTTACTTGCCAGCGTCAGCAACTGTACGGCATATCTTATTACACCACAAAAGGCTGACACCAAGATAAAGAGACTTACTCTAGTAAAGATTGATGAAAAAACAGCCCTCTTAGTTCTAATAGGGGACAAGGGAGTTATTGAGAGATATTTTTTAGAAATTGAAAATATTCCTGACGAAGATTTTTATTATATAGAGAAGGTTTTAAATGAAAAGATGTCGGGAATTGATTTTGACAAAATTGAATCACTTAAGATTTCTCTTTCCGATGACATGATTAGGCATGGAAATTTTATTTCCAATGTTGTAAAAATTGCAAGCAAGTTTAATAAAAAGGTCTCATCCATTGAAATTTATTATGACGGCCTCACTAATATTTTAAATTTTGACGAATATAGGGATCTTGACAAGGCTAAAGATTTTATGAGTTTAGTTGAGGACAGAGACAGTTTATTTCAAATCTTAAATAATGATAATTTCACAGGAGATGTGGAAGTGATTATTGGTTCAGAAAACAGTGCAAGTCTTATGAAAGAAAACACCATCATTCGGGCACCTTTTGCCAAGGACTTTGGCATCTATGGCAGCATTGGACTAATTGGACCAGTTAGAATTGATTACACGAGATTGGTTAAGGTGGTTAAAACTTTTAGCGACGCTTTGACGAGAGGATTAAAAGAAATGTGAGGGAGTACATGACAAATGAAGATATAAAAAAAGATAACTTAGATGAAAATAAAGAATTAGAAAATGAAAATATAGAAGATGTAGTTAAAGAGGAAGAAGTTCAAGATGATAGTCAAGAAGTTACCAATGACTCATCTGATGATGAAAAGTACCAAGATTTAATGGACAAGTTCATGAGACTTCAAGCAGACTTTGCAAACTACAAGAGAAGAACTGAAGCTCAAAAGACTGAATATGTTGAGCTTGGAGTTAAAAAAATAGTAAATGACTTACTTCCCGTTCTTGACAATTTTGAGAGGGCTCTAGATTCCATTGGAGAAAAGGACTCAACTTATGACGGGATATTGATGATAAAGGATCAACTTACTGATGTCCTTAAAAAGGAAGGTATAGTTGAGATGAAGGCACTTGGTGAAGAGTTCGACCCAACTTATCACCACGCAGTATTAACTGAAGATTCTGATGAATACGACAGTGGCTATGTAATTGAAGTTTTACAAAAGGGTTATTTAATTAATGACAAAACGTTAAGACCTGCAATGGTCAAAGTTTCACAATAAGTGAATTATTTAGGAGGTAATTTATATGGGAAAAATAATTGGTATTGATTTAGGAACAACTAACTCTGCAGTAGCAGTAATGGAAGGCGGAGACGCTGTAATAATTCCAAACATCGAAGGTAATAGAACTACACCTTCTGTTGTAGCTTTTACAAAAGATGGAGAAAGATTAGTAGGAGAAACTGCTAAGAGACAAGCTATCACAAACCCAGACAGAACTATTTCATCTATTAAGAGACACATGGGTTCTGACTTTAATGTAAAAATAGATTCAAAAACTTACACACCACAAGATATTTCAGCTATGATTTTACAAAAATTAAAATCTGATGCAGAATCTTATCTTGGCGAAAAAATTACTGAAGCAGTAATCACTGTTCCAGCTTATTTTACAGATGCTCAAAGACAAGCAACTAAGGACGCAGGAAGAATAGCAGGACTTGATGTTAAGAGAATAGTAAACGAACCAACTGCAGCTGCTCTTGCTTATGGAGAAGACAAGGACACAGAAGCTCAAACAGTAATGGTTTACGACCTTGGCGGTGGTACTTTCGACGTATCAATTCTTGAACTTTCTGATGGAGTATTTGAAGTACACGCAACTCGTGGTAACAACAAACTTGGTGGAGATGATTTTGACAATAGAGTTATCGACTATATAGCAGAAGAATTTAAGAAGGAAAATGGCATTGACTTAAAGGCTGACAAAATGAGTCTTCAAAGACTTAAGGAAGCTGCTGAAAAGGCTAAGAAGGAACTTTCTTCTACAATGTCAACTAATATCAACCTTCCATTTATTACAGCATCACAAGCTGGTCCACTTCACTTAAATATGGACTTAACTCGTGCTAAATTTGATGAACTTACAGCAGACCTTGTAAAGATGACTGAAGGACCTGTTAAGGATGCACTTTCTGATGCAGGACTTTCTGCAAGTGACATTGACAAAGTTCTTCTAGTTGGTGGTTCAACAAGAATTCCAGCAGTACAAGAATGTATTAAAAAATTAACTGGCAAACAACCTCAAAAGGACATCAACCCAGACGAATGTGTTGCTCTTGGTGCAGCTATTCAAGGTGGAGTTCTTTCAGGTGATGTAAAAGACTTGTTACTACTTGATGTAACACCACTTTCTCTAGGAATTGAAACAATGGGTAACATCACAACAAGACTTATTGAAAGAAATACAACTATTCCAACTAAGAAGTCACAAGTATTTACAACTGCAGCCGATAACCAAACTTCTGTAGAAATTCACGTACTTCAAGGTGAAAGACAAATGGCTAAGGACAATGTAACTCTTGGCAGATTTACCCTTGATGGAATTGCTCCAGCAAGAAGAGGAGTGCCACAAATTGAAGTAACATTTGACATTGATGCTAATGGTATTGTAAATGTAAGTGCTAAAGATTTAGGCACAGGCAAGGAACAACACATCACAATTACATCTTCAACTAACTTAAATGAAGAAGAAATTGAAAAGAAAGTTAAAGAAGCTGAAATGTACGCACAAGAAGATGCTAAGAAGAAAGATTTAATTGAAGCAAAGAACAATGCTGACTCAATGATCTATCAATCTGAAAACACATTAAAAGATGTGGAAGGAAAAATTTCTGATGCAGACAAGACTAAGATTGAAGATGCAATTAAGGGTCTTAAGGATGTAAAAGATGGCGAAGACCTTGAAGCAATTAAGTCTAAAACAGAAGAATTGACTCAAGCTTTCTACGCAATTTCTGAAGAAATTTATAAGCAACAAGGAGCACAAGGACAAGCTGGAACTACAGATGCTAAACAAGATGATGATGTAGTTGACGCTGACTATGAAGTTGTTGATGATGACGAAGAATAATAATTAAATAAAATTGTTGCAGTTTCGGCTGCAACTTTTTTTATGTTTAAAATTATTTTGTTTTTCTTGCAAAAATTTGTGGGAAAAATTGAAATTACAAAATAAGCTTTATTTTTCCAAGACTTTATATTAGAATATAAAACTATTGAGGTGGAAGATGAGAAATTTTTATGAAATTCTTGAAGTTGAAAAAAATGTAACAAAGGAAGAATTAAAGAGATCTTATAAAAAGCTTGCGAAAAAGTATCACCCTGACTTAAATCCAGGAGACGAAGTGGCAGAGGCAAGGTTTAAGGAAATTTCCTATGCCTATGAAGTCTTATCTGACGACGAAAAGAGACAGATTTACGATGTCTATGGCGAAGAAGGCCTTAAGGGCAACATGGGTACTTCTGGCAGCAGCGGCTTTGGTGGATTCTCTGATATTTTTGATGACATCTTTGATATTTTTGGCGGCTCAAGATCAAATAGATACGAATATGCAAATAGAAAGGACATGCCAAAGAAGGGACCTGACACTAGAGTTGATGTAACTCTTGATTTCTTTGAAGCAATTTTTGGCGTGGAAAAAGAAATTTCAGTAAAGGTTAAGGAAGAGTGCGGCCATTGTCACGGCAGCAAAATGGAACCTGGCTCAGAAAAACATGAGTGTGACAAGTGCCATGGATCTGGTCAAGTCACATCAGAGCAAAACACACCTTTTGGTAGGTTTGTTAGAACTTCTTCTTGTGACAAGTGTCATGGAACTGGCGAAGTAATTGACCAGCCTTGCAAAAAATGTGGTGGCAGAGGAGCTGTCCTAAAGAGCAAAAAATTAAAAGTAAATATTCCTAAGGGCGTGGACACTGGAAATATTATTTCACTAAAGGGTCAAGGCTCTGTTGGTGAAAATGGTGGAGAAAATGGAGACATATTTGTCTACATTAGAGTTAGGTCTGATGCAGTCTTTAAGAGAGAGGGCAACGACATCTATCTAAACATTCCAATATCCTATTCCGATGCAGTCCTTGGTGCAAAGATAAAAGTGCCAACTCTTAAAAAACTTGTGGATTACGACATACCTAAGGGCACAACTGGCGGCACAGTCTTTAGATTAAAGGGCGAGGGAGTTCCCTATGTAAATCGTGAAAATCAAAGGGGAGATCTCTTCTTTAAAGTTGACATAATTATTCCTAAAAAAGTTTCAGATGAGCAGAGAAAACTTTTGGAGGAATTGAGAGATACTGAACCAGAAGTTGAAGAAAATAAAAAATCATTTTTAGACAAGTTAAAAGACTTATTTGATTAATGCGGATCACTGATTCGCATTTTTTAAATTGTATAAAAATTTCAGGTAATATATAATGAAGTCAGGTGATTAGATGAAATACATTGAAATGACAATAAATACTTCAAAGGAAAAAAAAGATTCAATTGAGGGAATTCTTTTTGACTATGGAATTTATACAAGTGAAGAAGTTTCCAGCCACTTAGTGGAGGAGCTGGACCAAGACGAAAAGGACTGGGATTTTATAGATTATCCCCTTTTAAATTCTGATAAAGAAATTTTTGCCATAAAAGTATATCCAGAAAATTTAGAGGATGCAAAAAAAATAAAGGCTGAACTTGAAGAAAAGTCTTTAGGAAATTCAAAAATAGAAGAAAAAGACGATGAGGATTGGGCTAACAATTGGAAGAAATATTACAAGCCCCTAGAAATTGGAGAGAGCCTTGCCATTGTTCCTGAGTGGGAAGAATATAATTCAAATAGAAAAATTATAAAAATAAATCCAGGCATGGCTTTTGGAACTGGCACTCACGAGTCAACTTACATGTGCCTTGAACTTTTAGAAAAATATGTAAGTGAGGGCGACGAAATTTTTGACATTGGCTGCGGCTCAGGCATACTTGCCATTGCTGCCTTAAAGCTTGGAGCAAAGAGAGCCCTTGCAATTGATATTGACGACAAGTGCATTGATGCGTCTCATGAAAATGCAAAATTAAATGATGTAGAAGACAAGATGGAAATTAAAAAGGGAAATCTCTTAGATGTAGTAAAGGGAAGAGCAGATTTAATTGTTTCAAACATCATTGCAGAGATAATCGTTGATGAAATAAAAAATCTAAAAAATCACATGGATCCTGGCGGAATTTTTATCACTTCAGGAATTATAAAAGAGAGAAGAGAAATGGTAATTGATGCCCTAAGGGAAAATAATTTTGAAATAATTGACGAAATAGAAAAAAATAATTGGCTTGCCATAGTGGGAAAATTAAATGTATAGATTTTTTGAAGATAGAGAATTTAAGGGCAATACAAATTTAAAGGAAGAGACAATCCACCATTTAAAAAATGTAATTAGGATAGAAGATGGAGAAGTCTTTCATGTTGTCTTTCGTGATGGAATTTTTTCCTTTGCTTTTTATGACGACAAGCTCAAAAAAATTGGAGAGATAGAGGAATCTAACGAATCCAAGGTTAGGCTATCCCTATTTTTTGGAGTCCTAAAAAATAATAAGTCAGAAGATGTCTTGAGGCACGCCACAGAAATTGGTGTCAGCGACTTTTACCCAGTTTTAATGGACAGGACAATTTCTGACATTTCAAAGAAAAGGGACAAGAAGAAGGAAAGATACCAAAAAATTGTTGAGTCTGCGGCAAAGCAATCTAAGAGGGATATAATCCCCATAGTTCACGACATAATTAAGACCGATGACATTTTAAAATTTAAGGGCGACTTGGTCCTTTGCTATGAAGATGAAGACAAGACTCAGCTTGGAGAAATTATTCATGAGCTTGGCGACAACATTGGTCTTGTAATTGGACCTGAAGGTGGCATATCAGAAAGGGAACTTGAAATTTTAAGGGATGCAAAAAAAGTTGGCCTTGGCAGGAGAATATTAAGAGCCGAGACTGCAGCAATCACTGCGTCCTTTTATATAATACATGGAAAGGAGTGTGAGTAATGGAAAAAACTTTTTCAATTTTAACTCTTGGTTGCAAGGTCAACCAATACGAATCAGAAACCATGAGCGAAATTTTTGAAAAGAGAGGCTATAGAGAAGTTGGAAATGATGAATTTAGCGATGTGTATATTGTAAATACTTGCACAGTTACAAACTTATCAGATAGAAAATCAAGACAGTTTATTAGAAAATCAAAAAAGAAAAACCCCGATTCTGTGGTAGCAGTTGTTGGTTGTTACTCACAAGTAAGCCCCGATGAAGTTAAAAACATTGAGGGCGTGGATGTTGTGATTGGAACCACTGAGAGAAATAAAATTGTGGACTTAATTGAAGAGTCAAAAGAGTCTCACGAAAAAATAAATATTGTTAAGGACTTAAAAAATGTTCGTGAGTTTGCCAACACCACAAACTTTGACAGCAATAACAGAACTCGTGCCTACATGAAGGTTCAAGATGGCTGCAACAGATTTTGTACCTACTGCATAATTCCCTTTGCCAGGGGACCAATTAGGTCAAGGACCATTGAGGATTCAGTGAGAGAGGCAAGAACTCTTGCAGATCGTGGCTTTAAAGAAATAGTTTTGACAGGCATTCACATAGGGTCTTTTGGAATGGACATGGGCGACATGAGACTAATTGATTTAATTGAGAGCATTGCAGAAGTTGATGGCATTGAGAGAATAAGACTTTCTTCTGTTGAGCCCATAATTATTACTCATGAATTTATGGAGAGAGCAGTGAAAACTGGAAAGCTCTGCGACCACTTCCACCTATCCCTACAATCTGGGTCCAATAACATTTTAAAGGCAATGAATAGAAGATACACTCGTGAAGAATACATTGAAAAAGCAAATATTATAAGAAAGTATATGCCTCATGCAGGCCTTACAACAGACATTATTGTTGGCTTTCCTGGCGAGAGGGAAGAAGACTTCCAAGATTCAATGAGGATTGTAAGAGAAGTTGGCTTTTCAAGAATTCATGTCTTTAAATATTCCAAGAGGAAGAACACCAAGGCAGCTGTCATGAAAAATCAAATTGACGGCAAGATTAAAAAGGAAAGGTCAGAAAAATTAATTGCCCTTGGAGAAGAATACCAAGAAATTTTTGAAAAAGAAAATATGAAGACCCCTCAGTCAGTTTTATTTGAAGAAGATCATGAGGGCCAGTACTACGGCTACACTACAAACTACATTAGAGTTAAGGCAAAAAGTGAGATTGATCTTAAAAATAAAATTAAGAGTGTAAAAATTTTAGATACAGGCGAAATTGCTAACTGCGAAATTATTGGTGATTAAATGTTAAAGATAAGAGCACACCATCTCTTGTGCACAGAAAATTTTGTGGGTGAGGGTTATAGCGATGACTTTTCAAAAAATATGACTGAAGTTATAAAAAAGCTTAGGGAAAATCCAGAGGTAAGGCTTATAAAAGATCTGGATGACCTTTGTAAATATTGCCCAGAAAATCTTGGAGAAGTTTGTGAGAGCCAAGAGAAAGTAAAATCCTACGACGAGAAAGTTTTAAAGCTTTTAAATATAAGGGCAGATGAAAAATATTTTTGGGAGGACCTTAGGGCTTTAACCTGTGATATAATATTTAATAAAGATAGGCGAGAGGAAATTTGCAGATCTTGTCAGTGGAACGAACTCTGCAAAGAAGTTGAAGGAAAAAGGAGGTAGGAATGGACTGTTTATTTTGTAAAATAATTAGTGGAGAAATCCCTTCAGACAAAATTTATGAAGACGAACTTGTCTATGCCTTTAAGGATATAGACCCACAAGCGCCCACACATTTTTTAATTGTGCCAAAGGAACATATTGCATCAGCAGATGACCTTGATGAAAGTCACAAGGAATTAATTGGCCATGTATTTTTAGTTGCACAAAAACTTTGTGCAGAGGCAGGACTTACTAAGGGCTACAGAATTGTAAATAACTGCAAAGAAGATGGAGGTCAAAGTGTTGATCACCTTCACTTCCATGTCCTTGGTGGAAGAAGTTTAAATTGGCCACCAGGTTGATTTAAGTTAAATAAAATTTTTAATGCTACGAGTTTTCTTGTAGCATTTTTTTTGCGAATTTTCGGAATTTATTAAAATGTTATATAGGATTTTTGTAAAATTTTTTTCAAAATATTAAATTAAATGTAACACTTTTACGATTTTGTCCATAGGAAATTATAAAAAATTCATATATACTGTAATTAAAATGGACATACTATGATTTTATATAGAGAAAGAAGATGACTTATGAAGTTAGGTTTTGTAGATGTTGGTGGTGGAACTCGTGGCATTTATGGTGCAGGAGTTTTTGATTATTTGATGGAAGAAAATATTAGTGGAGATTACTTTATTGGAGTTTCTGCTGGGGCTGCTAATGGTGCCTCTTTTTTGGCAAATCAACCTAGGAGAAATTTTGTTTTCTACAACAAATATGCCTTTAGGAAGGAGTACATGAGCTTTAAAAATTATTTAAAGACTGGCTCTTACATTGACCTTGATTATATTTATTCTGATTTAAGTTCTTCCAAGGGCGAGTATCCCCTTGACTATAAGACACTGAAAAATAATCCCATGGAATTTGAAATTGTAGCTACAGATGCAAGGACGGGCAAGGCAAAATATTTTAAGAAATCTGATCTAGTAATAGATAATTATGACCCAATAAAAGCTTCTTGCTGCGTGCCAGTTTTAAACCAACCCTATAAGATAAAGGGCGTGCCCTATTTCGATGGCGGCTTAAGCGATCCAATTCCCTTTAAGAGAGCCTTTGAGGCAGGTTGTGACAAGGTGATAATAGTTTTAACAAGACCAAGAGATTATTTTAGAGAAGGGAGAAAGGACAAAAAATTTGTCAGGATCTTGAGGAGAACTTATCCAAAAGCAGCCAAGGCCTTTGCAAAGAGATCTCTAGTCTACAACGAAAGTTTGAGAGAAGCCATGGAGCTTGAAAAGGAAAATAAAGTCATAATAGTTGCGCCAAGCTATATAGGAAATTTAAAAACTCTTACCCAAGACCACGACCAATTAGAAAACTTGTATGAATTGGGAAGAAAGGATGCAAAAAATATCCTCACTTTAGAAAATATTAGAAAAGAATGATTTATTATGAAAATGAAAGCTTTAAAGGAAAAAATAAAAACAGAGAGAGAAAATTTTAGGGATAGCAATAAAAATTTAGACGAAAATGACAAGGCTGTAAAAAATAGATTTAAAAAAATTCAAATAGTTGCACTGATTTCCTTTGCATCTATATTAATAGTTTTGATTCTAACAAGAAGTGGCAATGTGAGCATAAATTCTCTTACAGAAAAAGCTGCTGGCAATCCAAAAAAATCCATTATAACCTTAATAAGTCTATTTGCAGTAAAAAGTTTGACTATTATTATTCCCCTTCCATCACTTTATGTTGCCAGTGGAATCTTATTCGACCCAATTAAGGCAGTTGCAGTGAGCTATCTTGGACTTGCAGTGACCCTAACTATACCCTTCATCCTTGGAAGATGGTCTGGCACAGAAGAAATTCATTACATCAAAAAGAAGTATCCCAAGATAGAGAAAGTAATTGAGATGCAAGAGAGAAATGAATTTTTGGCAAGCTTTATAATTAGACTTATTGGATGGTTTCCCTGCGATGTCCTAAGCTTTTATTTTGGTGCCTGCAAGACAAATTATTTAAAATATATAACATCATCACTTTTAGGGGCATCTATTGGTGTAATTACAAATACTTTACTTGGCGATGTAATCCTAAACCCTCTTTCATGGCAGTTTATTGTTATGTTGGTCATAAAAATTTTGATCTCCATATCTGTAGTAGGCATAACTTATCTTGTCAATAAAGATAAAAATCCTAAAAAGTAAAAATATTATTGAAGTTTTGGGATTTATAGAGTATAATAAACCTACATTGGCCGTAAGGCTACTCTTTTCTACGAGAGGAGGTTAAAAAATGTCCGAAATCAGGGTTGGTGAAAACGAATCTTTAGACAATGCTCTTAAAAGATTCAAAAGACAATGTGCCACAAGTGGAGTTCTCAAAGAAGTAAGAAAGAGAGAACACTACGAAAAACCAAGTGTTAGAAGGAAGAAAAAATCCGAAGAGGCACGCAGAAAAAAACACAGATATTAAAGAGGGTGTTCTTATGTCTCTAAAAGAGAGACTCATGGCTGACTTAAAAGATGCTATGAAAAATAAAGATAAACTTCGAAAAGATGTTATCACCATGGTTCGTGCAGCTATTAAACAAAAAGAAGTAGATGAACGAGTAGAGCTTGATGATGCTGATATTGAAAACATCATTTCTAAACAGCTTAAAGAAAAAAAATCGTCAATTGAAGAATTTAAGAAGGGCAATAGACAAGACTTAGTTGACCAAACTAATGCTGAAATTGAAATACTTCTTAAATACTTACCTGAGCAATTATCAGATGAAGAATTAAAAGAAATTATAAAAAAAGTAATTGACGAAAATGAAATAACATCAATGAAGGATATTGGAAAATTAATGAAAAATGTTATGCCTTTAATTAAGGGCAAAGCAGATGGCAAACAAGTTAATATTATAGCCAAAGAATTATTAAATTAAAACTCGGGGTTTTCCCGGGTTTTTATTTTTGCAAAAATTTTGGAATTTTATTAAATTTTACTTCTTCATCATATAGAAGTGAGAGTTTACTTTTGCTATAATTAAATCAAAGATATTTTTTGGAATTTTTTTATATTTTTTGTAAGAAACCCAGTGGACATTATTAAAAAACTAGGAGGACATAATGAAGAGGAAATTGTTTTCGTTATTTTTAATCGTAACTTTATTTTTTAGTGTCTTTAATCCTGTTTTTGCCAAAGAATCTGGACCAAAGGCAAATGATGAAAACTCGACACAGAATGGAGATCTCCCAATAGTTACTGAGACCATGCCAAAAGAAGCTGATAAAAGCAAGTATGTGAAAATACTTTTTGTAGCAAAGACAAATTTAACAGGCAATGTTCAAAATTATGGAACTATAAAAAATGAAGCAGGAGAAAGTTTTAATCTTATTGAGGAAAAAGATAATCTTGGAAAAAATGTTAAGGCTAAGCCCTTTTACGCCTTAAAGACTGCAAAGTGGTCAGAAATGTTGGACTATGAAGAAGATGGTAAAAAGGTATTTGCAGAATTATTTGCTGAGAATAATGAAACAGATGAAGAGAAAAAAAAAGATCATAAATTTCTCGGTTGGACTTATAGAGGACCTTTAGTTAATCCTTATAGCAAAGCATTTTCTGAGGATAAAAAAATAGGTGAAATTGAGGGTGCCACTGGAAAGTATGACATGAACAGGCCAATGATATTTGAAGCAAAATTTCAAGGTTTGCCATATATTTTTATGAGAGGTCAAATCATTGATATGAGAGATTCTGATGGGTATTCTGTTAATTCATCTCATGATTATAAATGTGGAATTTTTGATGTAAAGGGAAAAGGAAAAATTTTAGCTACCGACTTTCAAAAAAAATATTTTGCTACAAGTTTTAATAATTTAAATGAAATGACCTTTTATGTAAGGAATGATGTACAAAATAGGAGCCTAGGACTTTTAAAGCCTGATTTAAATCTTCCTGAAGATTATAAATTTTGGTATTGGTATGACACTTCTTTATTTAATATTTTAAATGATAATTATGACTTACTTAATAAAGATAATATATATAAACCTAAACTTATAAAAAATGGAGAAGATGCAGCAAACATACTAGATAAGAGCAAAAATTTACCAAAAGATATTTTTATTGTAACTTTAAAGGCTAGTAAAGGTATTGCAAATGCACCAATAGGAAATTCTGAAAGTAAATATAATAAATCTTATGCGATTTTTAAAGGTTCAACTTTAACAAAAATAGGCGATAACTTGCCGACACCAAAGGCAGAGGACGAAAGAAAGGAAGCTGCCTGGTTTATTGGTGATAGAAAAGTGGATAATATAGAAAGTATTCCTATCACTAGTGACATGACCTTTACTGCAAGAGTAGTTGAAGAAAAAGATAAGTATAAGGTGAGTGTAAAGGATATAGAAAAAGCCTTTGGACATGCCACGACAGAAGAGGAAATTTTGGCAAGTGTTTCAACAGATTATCCTAAAGATTCAGCAAGCCAACCAAGTAAAACTATAATAGAGGGACAAAATTTGCCAGATGGAAGGACTTCTGGCAGGCATGAAATCAAGGTTGAAGTAAAATATCCTGATGGGTCCACAAGTGAAGTCACTGTAAAAGTCACTGTAGCAAAGTCACAAGCAGAAACTTATGAAGCAGAGACAAAAACTCTTGAGGCAAATAAAAATGAAATCTTGACTGTTGAAAAATTAAAAGGAGGAATTATAAATCTTCCTCAAGAAGTTGATGTTGTCATAAAGGAAAATGCCGACACAAGTGAAGTTGGAGAAAAAACTGCAAGGCTTACTTTGACTTTTAAAGACACTTCAAGTAAAGAAGTTGAAGTTAAGGTAAAAGTTAAAGAAGTTATTCCAGAAAAAACTGATTCTGAAAAATATCCACCAGTAATTCCTAAAGATTTAAAAGTTTTAGATAAAAATAAGCTTAGCCAAGGAGAAATTGATGAAATTGCAAGAAAATTTAAGCTAGCAAATCCTAAGGCTAAGGATGTAATAGTTGATGAAAAAGGAATAGTGACTCTTATTTATGAGGATGATTCTAAAAATATTTTGAATCTTGAAAATTATTTGACAGAAGTTCCAAGGGATAATAGTGAAATAGATAAGGATAAGGACAAGGAAGAAAATTGGGACAATTATTATCCAGATTATTACAATTATTTTCCTCGCCTAAACAACAGAGATTACGAAAGAGAAACTTTAAAAGTATTTGCCAGCCCTTCAATAAAATTTGAGGAAGAAAAGAAAGCTACAGAAAAAATTTCCTATGTATTTCACATCAATGAATTTGAATACGAAATTATAAGGAACGGAATTTCAACAAAAGTTAAGATGGACATAAGTCCTGTAATTTATAAGGGAAGGACTATGCTTCCACTAAGGCGAGTAGCGGAAGTTCTTGGAGCAGAAGTTGTCTGGGACAAGTTTACGAGAACAGCTTCCTTCACTAGAGATGGACTTACTGCCTCAATTCAAATCGACAACAATAAAATTATCCTTTCCAGCGGTGAAGTTATTGAAATGGAAGCAAAACCTCTAAACATTAAAGATAGAATTTTTGTGTCCCTTGTCAATGTGGCAAAAGTTTTTGGACTTAATAATGGAAACACAGAGGACGGAAAAGACAATGACATTGAATGGGATAATGAGGCGAGGACAGTTACTATTTCTGTAAAATAAACTAGAAAAGAAGGACCAGATGGTTCTTCTTTTTTTCTTTGTACGCTTTAGCATGAATAAACCACCAGCTATGCTGGTGGTAGGAATACTAGCTTTAGCTTCAAGCAAAAAACCTCCCGTGATAAACTATGTATGTTACTGGCAGTAGCATAAATAGAAAAGGGAGGTATCCTAAAATGGATAAAAACAGTTTATCACATACATCATGGAATTGTAAGTATCACATAGTATTTGCTCCAAAATACAGGAGACAAGTAATTTATGGAAGATTAAAACAAGATATTGGAAAAATATTAAGAGACTTATGTGAGAGAAAAGGAATAAACATAATAGAAGCAGAATGTTGTCCAGATCAT
>NZ_KV804731.1:0-365 GCF_001811425.1 Peptoniphilus sp. HMSC062D09
CATAGTGTGCTTCAGGTGTTGGAAGATTTAACATATCCGCCGTTTGAATGTCTGCAACTTCCTTAAACATACTCATAAGCTCAGGCAAGTTATAGAACTTTGAAAATCTCGTTTTTACCCTATACCCTGTACCTTCAGGAGATAGTTCAAAGGAGCTTTGCGTTTCTCCAAAAGTGGAAGCCCAAGAGTCAAAATGCTCCAAGTTGTTTTTCTTTAGACTTTCATACTGAAGATAACGCTGCATGGTATAAAGCTCTGTCATAGAATTACTTACAGGTGTTCCTGTTGCAAAGACCACGCCTTTGCCGCCTGTCATTTCATCCATGTAGCGGCATTTCATAAACATATCGGAGGACTTAAAGGCT
>NZ_KV804732.1:0-613 GCF_001811425.1 Peptoniphilus sp. HMSC062D09
GGTTTATTCATGCTAAAGCGTACAAAAAAATAAAAGCCGCCCCTTGGCAGCTTTTATTAAAATAATTTTACTTATTTGTTTTTTTGTTTTCTTCTTCCTTTTCCTTTTTCTTGAATCTTCCAAGTAGAAGCAATAGACCTGATGCAAGGCCTGCTGATGCAGTCTCAGCAATTAGTCCAGCGTCTGCTGTCTTAGGAGCTCTGTCATCATTTTTAGCTTGTGCCTTTGATATTACTTTATCTTCTTTAGCTTTTGCTTGGCTTAAGATTTTCTTTTGGTCTTGAGACTTTTCTGCATCTTCAGTTTTCTTTACTTCTTCAGATTTTTCAGAATCAGAAATTTTATTTTCCCCTTCAAACTTTTTGTCCTCAGGAGTCTTTCCTTCTGGAGTCTTTCCTTCAGGAATTTTTTCTTCAGTTACCTTTTCAGATTCAGCTGGCTTATTTGTCTCAACTGGTTTTTCAGAATCACCTGGCTTATTTGGCTCAACTGGTTTTTCAGGAGTTCCTGGATTTGGATTATCTGGCTTTGGATTGTCAGGTGTTTCTCCTGGTGTATCTGGATCTGTTGGATCTGTTGGATCTGTTGGGTCAGTTGGATTTGTTGGGTCAGT
>NZ_KV804733.1:0-37230 GCF_001811425.1 Peptoniphilus sp. HMSC062D09
TGTTAGTCCAACTTTTGGGGGTCAGTTCATTTTATCCGTAAAATATTTTTTAATACATTTTTCTATTTTGTCTTGAAACTTCTAGGGGAAGTTTTTCCCTTTCCCTCTTTACCTTTTCATCTTCCAATTTTATTACGGCGAGATTTTTTTCTTGACCTAAGTCTATTAGGATATCGCCACTTGGTGAAACACATAGGGAGTGGGCGTAGGCGTTTTTGGAAAGGTCCTCATCTCTTGCTATGGCAGGTGAAACTACATAGCACTGAGTGTCCACTGCACGAGCCCTATTTAAAAGGTGGAAGTGAACTTCGCCAGTTTTTTTCATAAAGGTTGATGGGACGAAGATGACTTCTGCCCCGAAGTCACGAAAACTTTGGAAAAGCTCAGGAAACCTTAGGTCAAAACAAATTGCCAGACCAAAAATTCCATACTCTGTTTCAAAAACTCCCAGGGACTTGCCGCCAGAAATGGTATCAGACTCCTTGTAGCCCTCAATGTCAAAGAGGTTGATCTTTGAATACCTGTAAATTTCTCTGCCAGCCTTGTCAAAGACATAGGAGCGGTTGTAAATTTTTTCGCCAGACTTAATTGGTATGGAGCCGCCAATTAAGTAGACTTTATTTTCTTTTGCCACCTGGCTCATTTTTTTATAAGTTTCCCCAAAATCTTCTTCAGCAAATTTTGTGAAATAAGAATTTTGGTAGGGACAGTTCCACATTTCTGGAAGACAAACTACATGAGCCCCGCCCTTTTTTGCTCGAGTCACATATTCTTCCATAGTATTTAAGTTTTTTTCCTTATCGCCAGTGGCTGGCAGCTGAATTATTCCTACATTAAAATCTTTCATATTCACCTCAAATTATATTGAAAAATCCAAGACATAAAACAAGAATACCAAGGACTATTCTGTAATAGCCAAAGGGAATGAAGTCATGTTCACGAACATAGCCAAGGAATTTTTTAATTACTATAAGGGCAACGATGTAAGAAATTACGCCGCCAAGAATAATCAAAAACCATTGCCAAGCTGTAAAGGAAAAGCCAATTTTAAAAATTTTAAGGGCAGTTGCTCCCAGCATAGTTGGGACTGCAAGATAGAAAGAAAATTTTGCAGAGCTTGTTCTTGAACAGCCAAGTAGCATTGCACCAATAATTGTTGCAGCAGAGCGAGATGTTCCTGGCACCATGGCAAGGCATTGGAAAAAGCCAATGAAAAGTGCAGTCTTTAGTCCAATGTCGTCTAAGCTTTCGTACTTAAAAGTCTTGTCCCTATTATTTTTTTCCATAAAAATAATTATTATCCCATAAAAAATTAGGGCTATGGCAACTGTAATTGGATTAAAGAGGTGGGCGTCGATGAAGTCGTCTAGCAAAAATCCAAAAAAGGCTGCAGGAAGAAAACCTACTATTATCTTTGCAATTAGTCTCATAGTTTCCAGGTCTCTGTACTTAAATTTTTCCTTAAAAGTTAAACTATCGTATTTCTCCTCGCCAATAACTGGTGCAAGCTTTCCCCTGGCAATGGGATTGATGTCGTAGAAGTATAAATAAACTACGGCAAGAATTGCACCAAGCTGAATAATTACGCTAAAGGCATTGGAAAAGGACTTTGGCTCAAGTTTTATAAAGCTGTCTGCTATTATTAGGTGACCTGTTGATGAAACAGGCAAAAATTCTGTGAGTCCTTCAATAATTCCAAGGATCACTACTTTTATTAAATCTAAAATCATATTTACCTCCAAATTTGTCAAAGCTATTATAACATTTGTGACCACAAAAATAAAAGGCTCTCGCCATAAAGACAAGAGCCTTAAAAAATTTATTCACTTCTCTGTAAATTTAAAAACTTTGTAAATTCTTTCTTAAACATTAATTCAACTGTTCCCGTAGGACCATTTCTGTGCTTGGCAATAATTACTTCGCCAATGTTTGGCTTTTCTGATTCTTCCTTGGTGTAATATTCATCTCTGTATAAAAACATTACTATGTCGGCGTCTTGTTCTATGGCGCCAGACTCACGAAGGTCAGAGAGGATTGGCTTGTGGTCAGTTCTTAGTTCTGGGGCACGAGAAAGTTGCGAAAGTGCAATAACTGGCACTTCAAGTTCCTTGGCTATTGCCTTTAAATTTCTTGAAATGGCAGAAATTTCTTGTTGCCTTGACTCAACTCGGGAGTTCATCTGCATAAGCTGTAAGTAGTCTATTACGATTAAGTCAAGTCCCTTTTCTACCTTCATCCTTCTGCACTTGGCTTTTAGTTCAAGGGGCGAGATGCCGGCAGTGTCATCAATTTCAATTTTTAAATTGGAGACAATGGGCATGGTGTTAATTATTTTTGTCCACTCTTCCTCATTTAAGTTGCCGGAAATAACTTTTTGCAAATCCACATGGGCATTTGATGAAATAATTCTTTGGAAAAGTTGGTTCTTGCTCATTTCAAGGGAGAAGACTGCAACTGATGCGCCCCCTCTTAGGGCCGCGTTAGTGGCAATATTTACCATGAGAGCAGTTTTACCCATGGAAGGTCTTGCTGCAAGTAAAATTAAGTCAGACTTTTGCAGACCAGAAATTTTCCTGTCAAGATCCACAAAGCCAGTTGTAAGACCAGTTAAGGCATTTGGATTTTGCGCCTTCTTTTCCAAGTCAGAGAAGGATTCAAGGGCAATATTTTTTATATTAACAAGTCCATTTTTTGTTGAGTCCTGAGTAATATCAAATACAGATTTTTCTGCAAGCTCTATTATAAGTTCTGCCTTTGCATCTGATGAATAGGCAGCGGAAATAATTTTGTCAGAGGCATTTATTAATTCTCTTAAGATTCCCTTTTCCTTAATAATTTTGCAGTAAGACCTAATATTTGATACGGCAGTTACATTGGAAGACAGGTCAGCAAGATAAGTTATGCCGCCAACTTCTTCCAGGGATTCAGTTTTTTTCAGTTCTTCTGCAATGGTTATTACATCTGCAGGTTCATTTCTGTTGTAAATATTTAAAATTGCATCGTAAATTTTTCTGTGAGCATCTTGATAAAAGTCCTCTGTCTTTAAAATTTCAATAGAGGCAGTTATAGCTTCCTTGGATAACATCATAGAGCCAAGGGCAGATTCCTCAGCCTCTAAGCTGTGAGGAGGCATTTTTATATTTTCAACAGAATTTAAATCTAATTGGTCTTTTACATCCATATCAATCAAGATTCCGGTCTAACATTTACCTTTAAAGTTGCAGTAACATCTGGATACAATTTTATGTCGATGTTTTTCATGCCAGCTTCTTTAATATTTTCAGCTAGGTCAATTTTTTTCTTGTCAACTTCAATTTTGTATTCACTCTTTAAATTTTTAGCAATATCTTGTGAAGTTATTGCACCAAAAAGTCTTCCGCCTTCGCCGGCCTTTGCCTTAATAGTAAGAGTTATTTCTTCGATTTTTTTCTTAACTTCATTTGCCTTGGCGCGGTTTTCCTTTTCTAACTTTTCTTCTTCAATTTTATTTTTCTTCCAAGTTTCCATGTTTTCAGGAGTAGCTTCAATGGCAACTCCCCTTGGGATTAAAAAGTTACGAGCGTAGCCAGTCTTTGCGTTAACTATGCTTCCCTTTGGTCCTAAGTTTTTGTCGTCCTTTAATAAAATTACTTTCATGTTATTCCTCGCTTTTGTTTTCTTCTAAATATTCATTTATAGCTTCTATTAAAATCTTTTCAGCTTCGTCTAAATCTTCTGTGTCAACTTGGGCTCCAGCCATATTTAAGTGACCGCCGCCGCCAATTTTTTCAAGAATAAGTTGAACTGATACAACTTCTCCACGAGACCTGCCAGATATGTGGGTTTTGCCATCGTTAATAGTTAAAACAAAGGATGCGTCAATGCCGTTTATATCAAGTAGGGCATCGGCAGCTTGTGCAGCCACAAGGACGGAATTTTTTGCCGCCTTTTCAAATCTCGATACAGCAATATTGTCGTGGATTATTTTTGTGTTGTGAATTACATCTGCCCTGTAAAGCATAGTGTCAAAATCGTCTTGGAAAAGTGCCTTTACCTTTAACATATTTGCCCCAGCCCTCTTTAAAACCGAAGCAGCTTCAAAGGTTCTCACCCCAGTTTGGAAGGAGAAGTTCTTTGTGTCAACAACTATTCCACTCATGAGAGCATCAGCTTCAAAGTGAGTTAAATTTAAGTCGTCAGACATATAAGTTAGCATTTCAGTTATTAATTCGCAAGTGGAAGAAGCATAGGGTTCTACATAAGTTAAAACTGGATTTTCAACAAATTCCTTGCCCCTTCTGTGGTGGTCGATTACAACTATTTGACCAGTTGCCTTTAAGAGGTCTGGATACTCTGTAAAGGATGGCTTGTGATTGTCCACTAAAATTATTAGAGAAGAGTGCTTTATTGTATTCATGACAGTTTCTCTTGAAATGACCTTTGCATAAAGCTCAGGCTCCTCTTCCTTCATCCTGTCAATTAAATTGTCAATAGATGGATTGGACTTTTCAAGGACTATAAAGCCTTCCTTATTCCTATTTAGGGTTGCACGAAGGCAGCCTATGGCAGCACCAATGGCATCCATGTCTGGATTTTGGTGACCCATGATGTAGACATTTTCAGATCTGTCGATTAATTGTTTTAAGGCTTCACCTATAACTCTTGCCTTAACCTTATTTCTCTTTTCAACAGCCTTTGACTTGCCGCCAAAAAAGGCATAGTTGTCGTCAACCTTTACAACGGCTTGGTCACCACCACGACCTAGTGCCAGGTCAAGGGATGAGTCAGCTTCAAGGTAGGCATCTTTAAAATTAAGTCCAAAGGAAGAAACTCCAATGGATAAGGTTATTGGAATGGAGTTGCCCTTGTTTAAATCTCTCAAATCATCTAAGATGTCAAACCTCTTGTCCTTTATAGAACTTAGAGACCTATAAGTCATTACAACTAGGTATAAATCTTCGTCTACTTTTCTAACTAGGGAGTCGTACTCTTCAAAGTACTGAGAAATAGTTGAGTCAATCTCTGCAATAAGTAGGGGTCTAATTTCTGATGGGGCAGAACTTACAGCCTCAGAGAAATTGTCCACTTCAATCTTTGCAATAATTGGATACTCAGAATTGTACTTGTCCTTTAAATTTTTGTAGGCAGTGTTATCTACAAAGTAAAGGAGGACAGACTTCCCATCACTTTTTTCAGATTTATTTTCAACAACATTTGTGTAGACGCTAAAGGATCTCTTGTTGATTTCAATAGGAAGGGTGTTTGCACCATTTCTACCTATTATATTTGAGATGTCAATGTCCTTAACTAAATTTTCAAGGTCCCTGTCTAGTACACTCTTCTCGTTAAATAAATTTATGAAGGGAGTGTTGTACCAGAGGATTTTTGCCTTTTCATCAGTTACTACAAGGGGAAAGGGCATGTCAAAAATAGCTTCCTTAGTTAAAGAGTCGAAATTTTCGTTTAAATTTTCAATGTGTTTGATTGTCTCTTCATTCTTATTTTTGATTTCGGAATAAGTTAAATAAAAAATATATGCCAAAGCAATAATTGAAATAAGACCAAGAATTGGCTTTAGTATTATTAAAATTATTACAACTGCGATTCCAAAAATAAGATAGGGGAGAAAATCGCTAATTTTATAATTATCTTTCATAATATTCCCACTTAATTAATTTTTCTAAAGTTAACAATTTGGTCAAGGGCGCCAAGTATCATGACAAAAATTTGTAGCCCTGAGATGGCTAGGCAAAGACCAATTAATAGATATTGTAAAAAACTCTTAAAGCCAAATCTCGTCATATAAAATTTAAGAACGCTTATACCTGCCGCAAAGAGCATGAAAAAAACTAAATTCATTAAATTTAAGATGAAAATTTGACCGCTGGGACCAAAATAATCGCCAGTCAAAGAAAAAATTGCAAGAGTAGCAATGGATAGCATAATAACTTCTCTTGGGAGTTTTAAAAATTCAAGAGAAGAAGGTTGCATGATAAACTTTCCCTTTGAAAGGAGACTTCTTCCAGCTGTAGTGTAAGTTACATAGGAAGTGACTACAGATATGATTATCAAAACAGAGGGAAGGATTTGTAAAAATCTCTTGTAATAAATTTCTGCACTTGCAGCAAAATTTGATAGGTCCCCTTGTGATAGTCCAGCTTCCTTAGCAATATTTGTATAAAAGCCTGTAATAGAATTAATTGTTTCCCTTGAATTTAGCACTTCACTATTTATGCCAAAGGCAAAAAATAAAACCATTATAGATGTAAAAAATATAAGAGATGTTGCCATAATTGTAGTTGCAACAGGTCTATTGGTGCTAATCATATAGTGAAAAATTAAGATGAAGGGTCCAAAAATTGTAAAAATTATTATTGCCTCCATGGGTCCTAAGATGGCACCGATTAGGAGGACAACTGCAATTAAAGTAGCCATCACCTTTATAATTCCTTCTTTTACAGATTCAACTACATACATAGAAGGAAATAAAATATAAAGAAAGGGAAAAATCATTCCAATCATGGAAATAATTATAGACCTAGTAAAGAGTCTAAAGAGTCCCTTAAAATCAGTTTCTTTTTCCAATAAATCAACTCCTGTCCTCTTCATTTTACCACAGATTTATAATTTGATAAAGAAATCTAAATTTAGGTAAAAATTATAAAAATAATAAATAAAGTTGGCGATAAAGTTTTGGTAAATTTTATAAAAAAAGCCAGGGTCATCCCTAGCTTTAAAAATTAGTAAATAATTAAGTTGTCGCCATCCTTATACATAAAGAAGCTGTCGTAAATTCCATCGGGGCTGTTCTTTAAGTCCAAGAGAAAGTCCTCTATATTTTCCATAACTTCATCAGTAATTTTCAAATCCTCGTAGCGAAAAGTAATGCCCGATAGGATAATTTTCTTTTCCTCCATAAATTCCTTCCTTTCTCAAAAAATAATTATAAAAACTACTCTTAATAAATAACTTAAAAAAGAAAAAAATTATATAGAAAATTTCCCCGAGGGAAATTAAAATTAATTTCTAAAATATGCTAAGAAAAGGGCACCTGGACCTGTGTGAGTGCCAACAACGCTTCCTATTTGTATAAATTCTGGAGAAGAAATCTTATCTTCCCAAAGATCTTTTGTCTCTCTCAAATATTTTTCAATCTTTTCACTGTCTCTACCTGTGTAACCAAGTTTAAGGGGCATGGAAAAGTCAATAGACCCATGTTTTTTTATTTCGCTAATAAATAAGTTGTTGGCATTTTTTATTCCCTTTGCCTTGCCAACAGATTCAATTGCACCATCTTCCATGGAAAGAAGAACCTTGACAGAGAAAAGTCCACCTATAAGGGCAGATGCCTTTGAAATTCTTCCGCCTCTTTCAAGATATTCCAAGGTGTCAACTAAAACTACAAGTCTAAGTCTTTTCTTTGCTTCCTCTAATAATTGGGCAATTTCTCTTGCAGACTTTCCTTCCCTTACAAGCCTCATGGCATAATCAACGAGAGCACCTTCTGCATTTGAAACATTTAAACTGTCCACAATAAAAATTTTATCCTCAAGACCCTGGCTTGCAAGCTTTGCACTTTGATAAGTACCAGACAGCTTTGATGACAAGACAATGACAACAGCCTCGTCGCCCTTATCTATGACTTTTTTGTAGACATCCATAAAAGCCACAGGTGTAGGTTGACTTGTCTTTGGGAACTCTTCCTTTTTCTCAAGCCTTTCATAAAATTCGTCCTTTGTAATATCAACTGAATCTAAAAAGTCTTCTTCGCCAAAAGTTACGTGAAGTGGCACTACAATTAAGTCCTTCTTAATATTTTCTTCTATGTCACAAGTTGACCCTACAATTATTTTTACTGCCATATATTTCCTCGCAATTATTATTAATTCATCTATTTTTACTATTATACTTAACATTCTTAAAAAGTATTTTATAAATTATTAAAATTTCATTAATTTTTATAAATATTTACTCTATTGTGCAAGCTTTAGTATAAAGAATAGCAGGGCAAGTGTCAACATTTACACCAAGCCAACTGTAAAGTTTTTGTGGTAAAATATTTAGAGAAGATTGATTTTATTTGGGGAGATGATTTTATAAATAGATATTCAAAAATTACCAATAAGACAAAAAGGGAGATTGTCCTTCTTAAGGCAAGACCATGCAAGTGGGGCAAGTGTACTTTTTGTGATTATATAGAAGACAACGAGGTGGACAATAAAAAAATTGACGAGATAAATTTTGAAGTTTTAAAAAATGTCACTGGAGAATTTGGAGTCTTAGAAGTCATTGACTCAGCCTCAGTTTTTGATTTGACAGAAGCTACTCTTAGAGAAATAAAGAGAGTTGTTGAGGAAAAAAATATAAAGGGCTTATTTTTTGAAGCTCATTGGATTTATAGGAATAGACTAGATGAGATAAGAGACTTTTTTGGGATCCCCATAACTTTTAAAACTGGCATAGAAACTTTTGACAATGACTTTAGGGAAAAAGTCCTAAAAAAGGGCGCCAACTTTAAAGATTATAGAGAAGTTAAAAAATATTTTGACTCCCCCTGTGTCATGGTTGGCATAAGGGGTCAGACTAGAGAAATGATTGACCGCGACATGGAAATTATAAAAAATTTCTCCCACGCAACAGTAAATATTTTTATGAACAACTCCACAGATATAAAAAGAGACGATGAACTTGTAGCGTGGTTCGTGGAAAAATATAAATACTTAGAAGATAATCCTCGTGTAGATATTTTATTTGAAAATACAGACTTTGGTGTGGGCTGAAAATCTCTAAGAAAAAATAGAAGGCTTTAAAATTTATTTTTAACATTAAAAAAATTCCCGATGGAAAAATTTCCACCGGGATTATTTTTTGAGAATATTTTATTTTTTCTTAGATAAATAACATTGTTATCATGTCTTGGACATGAAGTGGTGCTTCTGGTCCAACAGGAAGTCCTATTAGGTACCATACTATCATTAAAATTGTCCAACCTAACAAGAAGAACATTGAATATGGAAGCATCATTGAAGTAAGTGTTCCAAGTCCAGAGTCCTCGTCATATTTTTGCATGAAGACAACGATCATTGCAAAGTAAGACATAAGTGGTGTAATGATATTTGTTGAAGAGTCACCAATTCTATAGGCAACTTGTGTAAGTGCTGGTGAAAGTCCAAGATTGTACATCATAGGCACAAATATTGGAGCCATAATTGCCCATTTTGCAGAAGCTGAACCCATAAATAGGTTTAGGAAAGCTGAAAGCAAGATGAACATAATTAATAGTGGAAGTCCTTTTAGTTTAATTGACTCTAAGAAGTCTGCTCCATTTTTTGCAAGGATTAGACCCAAGTTAGTCTTGTTGAAATAAGATACAAATTGTGCTGCAAAGAAAGCAAGAACAAGGTATCCGCCCATGCCCTTCATTGCCTTTGTCATTGCAGCAACAAGGTCGTGGGAATTTTTTATAGTTCCAACAGTTTTACCATAAGCAAGACCAGGAATCATGAAAAGTAGTAACATTCCAGGTATAAGTCCGTGACCCAAGAAGTTTTTAAGTGTCATTGCATTTTTAGATTCTTCAAAAGCTCTAAATGGTGCATTAGCTGGGAACATAAGTGCTGCCATTATTGCACAGTATATAAGAAGTGCTATAAGTGCGTTTCTAAGTCCCTTTCTTTCAAGGTCAGTTATAGGTGTTTCGTCTGCCTTATAAGTGCCATGATATTCTCCCAAGTTCTTTTCTACGATCCTATTAGTTACAAAGGTACCAATAATTGTAATTAAGAAAGTAGATACAAATAGGAAGTACCAGTTACAAGTAGCGGCAAGAGTCATATCTATACCACCAGCTTTTAGGGCTTCATTTGTAATATTTGTAAGTAGTGGGTCAGTAGTACCTAGAGCTAAGTTGGCAGAGAAACCACCACTTACGCCTGCAAAAGCCGCAGCTATTCCAGCAAGTGGATGACGACCTGCATTTGCAAAGATAAGTGCACCTAGTGGAACTACTACTAGATATCCAGCGTCAGATGCTATGTTTGACATTACACCAGCGAAGACAACTGTAGCTGATAGAAGTGTAGGGTTTACATTTGATAATAGTCTTTTTAAAGTTGCATCAAAAAGTCCACTGTTTTCAGCAACACCAACACCAAGCATAGCTACAAGAACTGTTCCTAGTGGAGCAAAGCCTGTAAAGTTTTCTGTTGCAGAGTTAAAGATGTAAGCAAGCCCTTCCCAATTTAATAGAGATACAGCCTCTTTAGTAACTTCTTCTCCAGCCTTGGCATCGAAATATGTAACACTTAAGCCTGATTTTGCTGCAAAATATGATACTATAATTACGATTACACTTAGTATTGCAAAAATCATTGCAGGGTGAGGTAATTTATTACCAATTCTTTCTACGCCTTTCAGAAAGCCGCCAACATCATTTTTGTCTTTAATTTTCTTATTCTGTTCTTTCATTCAATTCCTCCTCATTAATGAAAATAATATTCTCAAAGTAAATGTTATAGTATTTTTTTTATGCTTGCAAGACTTATTTGTGAAGATTATTATTTTTATCAGTGCTGTAATGGGATAAATTAAACGATTTAATTTCATGCAATGTACAATCTATTGATGATTGACTATTCACTTAAAATTTGTGTTTGAGAGCCTTTGAAAAGGATAAAATTAATTCACAATTTTATCACTTTATGCTAAAATAGAGTAGCAAGGAGGGGGTTAATTAATGAAAGAATATAGTTCCTTTGAAATCCTTGGACCCATAATGGTTGGTCCATCGTCATCTCACACTGCAGGCGCTTGCAAGATAGCAAGAGTTGCAGCAAAAATTTGTCCTGGAAATTATGAAAGCGTGGAATTTTATTTGCACGGTTCTTTTGCATATACATATAAGGGACATGGCACTGATAGAGCACTTTTAGGCGGAATCATGGGCTTTGAAACTTATGACAATTCTATTAGAAGGGCTTATGAAATTGCTGACGAGAGAGGCATTAACTACTCTTTTATCCCAATGAATTTAGGAGAAGAGTATCACCCAAATACAGTTAAAATAAAATTTAATTATGAAGATGGAAGTAGCGAATATGTAATTGGCTCCTCAATTGGCGGGGGCAATATGATAATCGTTGACATAAATGGAATAAAGGTTGAATTTGATGGCAAGTTCCCAACATTTTTGTTCCAATACAATGAACAAAAGGGCGTCATAGCCGAAGTTTCTACAGCTTTAGCCAATGAAAATTACAATATTGAATCTATTAACACATCTAAGGATATGCTTACTGAAATTGTAACCCTAACTGTTGAGCTAGACGAAAAAGCCAATGAAAACTTAAAAAATCTTTTGTTAAATAATCCTAGATATTTAACTTCAAAATATGTGGAGGTTTAAATGTTAAATACTGCTAAAGAAATTATAGAAGTATGTGAAAGTGGAAATCTTCACTTTTATGATTTAGTCTTAAAGGAAGAGACAAAGGTCCTTAAAATGACTGAAGAAGAGATGAAGAAAAAGCTTCAAGAAATTTTAGAAGTTATGAAAGCTTCATCACATGAAACACTAGATAAAACTTACGACACTGAATATAGAATGATAGACGGCTTTGCAAAAAAGATGAACGACTATCAAAAAGAAAAAGATCCTTTAACTAGCAAATTTCTAGTTAGGACAATGGCTATGGCCTTTTCCACATCTGAAACCAATGCCAATATGGGAACTATTGCAGCAGCGCCAACTGCTGGAAGTTCCGGTATTATGCCTGCAGCCCTAATGGCAGCAAGAGACAAATATGGTTTAGATGATGAGACATTAATAAATGGACTTTTGACATCAATAGGAATAGGGCAAATTATTGGTAAATATGCAACATTCGCCGGTGCTGAAGGTGGATGCCAAGCTGAATGTGGTTCTGCCAGTGCTATGGCAGCAGCTGCTCTAGTAGAAATGCTTGGCGGAAGCGTAGAAGAAGCACTAAATGCAGCCAGCATTACACTTATTAATGTAATGGGGCTCGCCTGTGACCCCATAGCAGGACTTGTAGAGTATCCATGTACTTTTAGAAATGCCTCAGGTGTTATGAATTCTTTCATATCAGTTGACATGGCCCTTGCAGGTGTAAAATCAATTGTACCTTTTGACGAAGTTTGTCAAGCAATGGGTGAAGTTGGGCATTTATTACATGAATCAATTAGGGAGACTGGTCTTGGCGGGCTAGCAGGTACAAAAACCGGACAATGTATTAGAGCCGAGTTTTTGAATATTAAGGAGGATTAAAATGACAGAAAAAAAGAAAAAAATAGGTCTAATTCCTAGACTTATTATAGCTATTGCGCTAGGTATTCTTGTTGGTCAATATTGTCCAGCAGTAGTAACTAAAATTGCAATCACAATCTCAGGATTATTTGGAAAGTTCTTAAACTTCATTATTCCATTAATGATTATTGCCTTTGTATCTAAGGGTATTGCAGACCTATCTGAAGGTGCTGGTAAACTTTTAGGAGTAACAGTTGGACTTGCTTATTTATCTACATTAGTTGCAGGATCTCTATCCTACACTATGGCAAGAAACATATTCCCAAGCTTTATTAAACCAGAACTTGCAGAACAAGTTCAAAAAGCAACTGCAAATGAAATTGCACCTTTCTTTGAAATTCCACTAGGAGCTTTCATCGATGTAACTGCAGCACTTGTACTTGCATTTATGCTAGGACTTACAGTTTCAGCACTAAGAGCAAAGGGAAGCGGAGAAATTTTCTATAAGGGAATTAACGAATTCAATGAAATCATAAATTTAGTATTATCTAAATTCGTAATACCTCTACTTCCATTCTTTATCTTTGGTAACTTCTGTAACCTATCATATTCAGGTTCAGTATTTGCAATTCTTGGAATATTCTGGAAAATATTCCTTTGCATTATTATTTTGCATACACTATATTTGGTTCTTTTATTTGTTATATCAGGAGCATACACTGGAAGAAACCCTGCAAAATGTATAAAAGCAGCAGTTCCAGCTTACTTAACAGCTATAGGAACTCAATCTTCAGCAGCAACTATTCCTGTTAACGTTGCTTGTAACAGAAAAATGGGTGTAACAAGACAAATTAGAGAATTCTGTATCCCACTATGTGCAACAGTTCACTTAGCTGGATCAATGATTACTTTAACAGCTTGTGTATTTACACTACTTTCAATGTTTGATATGCCTCACTCTTTCCCACTAATTCTTAAATTTATCGGAATCCTAGGAGTTGCCATGGTAGCAGCACCAGGAGCACCAGGTGGAGCAGTAATGAGTGCACTTCCATTCTTACCAGTAGTAGGAATTGAATCATCAGGAACACTTGCTACAATTTTAATTTCACTATATCTAACTCAAGACTCTTTTGGTACAGCAGCTAACGTAACTGGCGATAACGCTATTTCAATAGCAGTTGAAAAAATCTATTACAAGTACATTGTAAAGAGACCTATTCCAGAAGAAAACTTCGACGAAGAAGCAAGATTAGATATTTAATCAAAAATGCATATTTACCTAGAAAAAACTATGTCTCGGACATAGTTTTTTTGCTTTATAAAATATTTTATGTCTATCTAATTAAAGAATTAAAATAAATTTGCTATAATGAGACTAAAGGTTGGTGTGACATGAAGACTGTACTTATAACAGGTGCCTCAAGAGGTATTGGCAGAGACATTGCCAAGAGGCTGGCAAGAGAAGACTATAGAATTATAATAAATTACAATAAATCAGAAAAAGAAGCAAAAGAATTAGAAAAAGAAATAAGATCCATGCGTAAAGATGCCCTTGCCATAAAGGCTGATGTGACAAAATTTTCTGAAGTGGAAGAAATGTTTAATGAAGTTTCAAAAAGATTTAAGGGCGTTGACATACTTATAAACAATGCAGGAATTTCTAGCTACGCACTTTTCCAAGACATTGACGAAAAAACTTGGGACCACATTTTTGATGTAAATGTAAAGGGCGTTTACAATTCCATTCACGCAGCCCTTCCCTATATGTTAGAGAAGCATTCAGGGAAAATTTTAAATATGTCTTCCATCTGGGGCATAGTTGGTGGCTCCATGGAAAGTCATTACTCGGCAAGTAAGGGCGCCATAAATGCACTTACCAAGGCACTGGCACAGGAACTTGGCTACTCTGGCATAACGGTTAACGCGATTGCACCAGGTGCAGTTGATACACCAATGACCAAGGAAATTGGAGAAGAAAATTTGTGCATTCTATCTGAAGAAATTCCCATGGGTAGACTTGCAACCACTGAAGAGATTGCAGAGTTAGTTGCCTTTATGATTTCAGAGAAAAATTCCTACATGACAGGACAAATTATTTCGCCTAACGGCGGCATGATAGTATATTGATAGAGAGAGGTGTTTAAATGAAAATTTTATTTATCTACAACCCAAATTCTGGAGACGAAAGCGGCAAAGAATTTGTGGGAGAAGTTGAAGATTATCTCAAAAAATATTTTGAAGAAGTAATTTTAAGGGAGACAAAAGAAGCTGGCGACGGCACAAGATTTGCCCAAGAGACAAAGGACATTGATGCCATAGGAGTATATGGTGGTGACGGAAGTGTAAATGAAGTTTTATTGGGCATGCATAAAACTTCTTCAAGGGCTAAACTTTTAATTTTGCCAGGTGGTACAGGAAATTTATTGGCAAAGAAACTGGGGATAGATGATGACAAGGAAGCTGCCCTAAGATCCTTTGACTTTAAAAGGACAAAGAAGATTGACCTTGGCAAGGTAAATGATAAGATTTTCAGCCTCTTTGCCTCAATAGGCGCTGTGCCAGAGGCAATCCACGAAGTCTCCTCAGAAGAAAAGTCAAAATTTGGTGGTCTTGCCTATATAAAGAAGTCCATAGAAAAATTAGCTTCGTCTGAAGAATATAAACTTGATGTGAAATCTGATGGTGGAAATTATTCTGGACCAGTAGACCATTTAATAGTTGGTCTTACAAATAAAATTGGAAAATTAGAATTTACCCAAGAAAATGAAGAGATGAATAGTGGCAAGGCAAACCTATTTATCATGACAAGTGATTCAGTAAGGGACAGGCTTGAAGTTTTAAAGGACTCCCTTAGCGGCGAAGTTGAAGAGGGAGAAAGCATAGTTCACTATACTGTTAAAGAAGTGGAAATAAATTCAATGGATGGTGAAGAAGTTGCACTTGATATTGATGGAGATAAGGGTCCAAATTTGCCAGTAAAAATAGAAATTTTAAAGGAAGCAGTGGAAGTTTATCTTCCAAGTGAGGTGGAAGATGACTAAGATTTTATATGCTAAGGATTATGTTGAGAAAAAAAGTGGTGACCTAATAGAAAGGGTAAAAAAATTAAAATCTAAGCCAATTATTTCTATAATAAGAGTGGGCAAGGACTACGGAAGCCTTGCCTATGAAAAGGGAATAAAAAAGACGGCAGAAAAACTTGGTCTTGAGGTTGATGTCAATGAATTTGCAAAAGATGCCAGCCAAAATGAAGTCATTGACGTTATAAAAAAGTTAAACGACGATGAAAAAATTGGGGGCATACTTGTCTTTAGACCTCTCCCAGAAAATTTTGACGAAGAAAAAATTTCTCTTGCCCTAGATCCAAAAAAAGATGTGGACTGCATGCATCCCCTAAACATGGCGAGAGTTTTCAGTGGAGATGTCAGTGGTTTCACTCCCCTTGCCCCAAAGGCAGCCTACGAACTTTTAAGGTTTTATGGCTATGACTTAAAGGGCAAGGAGGCAGTTATAATCAACCACTCCAATGTTGTGGGTAAGCCTCTTGCCATGTTTCTTTTAAAGGACTTAGCCACAGTTACAATTTGCCATGTGGGTACAGTGGACCTTAAAAAACACACAAGGTCGGCAGAAATTATTTTTACAGCCATGGGGCGAGCAGAAAGCTTAGACGAGACTTATTTTAACCAAGATGCTCTGGTAATTGACATTGGCACTTCAAAAAATAAGGAAGGGAAATATAGAGGCGACCTTGATGAAAAGTCAGTAGATGGAAAAATAAGTGCCTACTCACCAGTTCCCGGTGGCATAGGCAGCATTACCAACTTACTTTTACTTGAAAATGTAATAAATTATTATTAAAAAAATTTAAAATCAAAAATTTTTTTGGCTCTCCAAATTTTCTGGAGAGCCTTTTATTTTTTTATTTGTTATAATGAAAAAAAAGGAGCGAGAAATGATAACAAATAAAGTAATTTTAGTAAGGCCCCATGCCTTTAAGTACAATAAAGAGACAGCCATTGACAATGTCTACCAAGAGCGTCCCAGGGAAAGTGCAGAGGATGAAATAAAAGAGAGAGCCTTAGAGGAATTTGACCAGGCAGTAAGACTTCTTCGCGAAAATAAAATTCATGTTGATGTAATAGAAGACTTTGACGACTCTACACCTGATTCAATTTTTCCTAACAATGTCTTTGTCACCTTCCCAGGAAAAGTTTTTGTGTCAGAAATGTACACAGAAAACAGAAATAAGGAGTACGAAAAAATTCTTCCACAGCTTAAAAAAATTATTGATTACGACAAAGCTGACCTAGTTGATTTTAGAAATGATGAGGGAAAAGTTTTGGAAGGAACAGGTGCCCTTGTCATAGACAGGTGGAGTAATATTTGCTACGGCTGCCTATCAAAGCGCTGTGACGAAGATGAATTTTTAAAATTTGCCAAGGTCTTTAATCTTAAGCCAGTGGCTTTTAGGGCAAGGGACAAGGGCAAGGACATTTACCACACAAATGTGCTTATGATGGTGGCAGAAAAGTTTGCAATTATTGCAGATAGTTTGATTACAGAAAATAGGGATGGAGTTTTAAATTCATTAAGGGAAAGCGGCAAGGAAATAATTTCTCTTTCAGAAGATGAGTTTAATAATTTTGCGGCAAACTCCATTGAGTTAAAGGGAGAAGACAAAAATATTCTCGTGATTTCAAAGACGGCCTATGATAGCCTAAGTGATGATCACAAAAAAATAATTGAAAAATACGACGATATCCTTCCAATTTCCGTAGACACAATATCAAAATATGGCGGCGGGTCCATAAGATGTATGATTGCAGAAAATTTTTTTGACTTAAGGAAAGATTAAGGTGGAAGTTTTAAAATTCTTGGGATTTTTATTTGTGGCACTTGGCTTAGCTTTGGGAATCCCAAAAAAATTAAGGGAATATAGAGAAGAAAAAAATTTGGAAAACTTCTTGGAATTATTTGGTCGCATCATAATGATTCCCTCTGCAATAATCCTGGCAATAGGAGTTTTTATTTAAGAGACAGAGGGAAAATGGAAGGATTAAATTAAAAATACTTGCAGAGATAAATTTTGTCTCTGCTTTTTTATTGGCTAAGCTTTTTTACTATAAAATTTTAAAAAGGCAAGGCCCAAAAACAACCAGAAGAAGAAAATAATCAGGGCAGTGTAGCCCATAAAGGCAGGAGTCTTTGGAACAAAGGTTGAGATGACAATTACAGCAGAAATTATTATTGCTGGATAAATAGTTAGCTTTCCACCAGGTGCCTTAAAGGATGTGTAATACTCTTTGTCCTTGTTTATTAAGACCACAAGTGACAGGCAAGTTAAGAACCAACCAATGACAAAGGAAACTGAACCTAGACTGGTTAGGGGGTCTATTAAGTTCATGCCCACAAAGGGACCCATGGCAGCAAAAATAAAGCAAAAAACTAGAGCAGTTACTGGAGTTCCATACTCGGCATGTTCCTTGGCAAAAATTTTTGGAATTAAATTATTTTTTGCCATTGATTGGATTAGTCTTGCCGATGCCATAAACATTCCGTTCCAAGTGGAAAAAAGTCCTGCCAAAGTTCCTATTATAATTAATTTGGAAAGAATGTAACCTAGATTTCCGCCATAAGCTTCTTGAAGTAAATAGCCCATGGCAGGTGGACTGGCGAGAGAATATTCTTGCCAATTGGAGACGCTAGCTGTTGAAAGTATTACAAGTGAGTAAAAAATTCCTGCGGCTACTATGGAAAGGACCATTGCAATTGCCACATTTTTAAATTTTTTATCTGGCGAAGTTTCTTCCACAGACTGTGCAATAGTGTCAAAGCCTGACATAAAAAAGGGAACTATTACAACAATGGCTATTATCCCGCCGAAAAGTGAGGAGTGACTGCCCTCGCCTACATTTTGGTAAAGGGGGTACAAATTATTTGCATTACCTGCCTTAAAAGAAAATATAATAACTATTATTCCTATTACAATTATTAAAATAGAAAGTATGGACTGAAGCTTTGAAGCAAAATCAGACCCCTTAAAATTTATAAAAAATAATAAAAGGGCTAGGATGACTCCAAGAAGGATGGAAGATGCTTTTATGGGAGCACCTACTACATAATAAAGGACTCTTGAACTTGAGAGCCAAGGAATCAAATTTTCGAGGATGGTGTTTATATAAATTGCCTCCCAAGGTAGAATTGTCAAGTAAGAAAGTGCCAAGAACCATGATGAAATAAAGGATAAATTTCTCCCAAAGGCTTTGTTGGTGTAAACTAAGACGCCGCCTCCTTGAGGAAGAGTTGCCAGGAGTTCACCATGACACAAGCCAATTGGTATCAAAAGCAGGGTGGCGATTATAAAACCCAAAAAGGCAGGGATGGGACCGCCAGCTTGAGCAATCCAGTGGTTAGATGAAACTGCCCAACCAACTCCAACCATAGACCCAAAACCAAGCATGAAAAAATCAAGATAACCCATGTCACCTTTTTTTCTGCTTTGTCTTATTCTCATTATATTTTTTATATTTGGAATTCTTTTTTTCATTTCCTGATACTTATCTTCTTTCAAAATAAACACCTCTGTCAAAAGTTTTAAGTCTACTTTATTATGTGAAACTATATTATAATAATAATTTAAAAAGACTTGAGATGTCAAATTTGCAAAGATTTCTTTCTTTAATTTTTATTTTCCTTGACTATTTGTATTAAAATTAGGTAAGTATATAGGTAACATTTAAGTTTTCTAAAGGAGAAAAGATGAAAAATAAAATTTTAAGTATAGTAAAAATAATTTTAGTGATAATTTTGGCCACTAGCCTTTATAGAATATATAGTTACAACAAGGCTGACAAGGAATTTAAGACTGCTACAAGGGAAGTGCAGGAGAAGTTTCAAGAACCTAATAAAGAAAAGCTTGCTAATGACAATAAGGATAAGGAAGCAAGGGAAAAAATTGTGGCACTTCAAAAAGACTATGAGTCAGTAATTGGCTGGATAAAAGTGGAGGGAACAGAAATAGATTATCCCATAGTAAAGGGCAGTGACAACGACTATTATCTAAATCACAATTACAAGAATGACTACAATGTCTTTGGAGCAATTTTCATGGACTACAGAAACGAGGAGAATTTTTCTGACCAAAACACAATTATTTATGGCCACAACAATGATCGCGGTGGAAATTTTAAAGCCTTGCACAAGTTTGAGGAAGATGGATTTTTCGAAAAAAATAAATTTATTGAAATTTTTTCTGAGGCTGGCTACAAGAAATACCAAATCTTTGCAGCCTATAAGGCAGGACCTTATGATAAATTTAGAAGTCCAAAATATTCAGAAGAAGATGGAGAAAAACTTCGAACCTACATCAAAGAGAGAAATATATTAAAGACAGAAGTCCCCAGTGAATTTAAAGATATTTTAACCCTACAAACTTGTTCTCCAAAGGATACAAGATTTGTGGTCCAGGGAAAATTAGTAGAAGAATAAATTTTAAATTTTTATAATTTTAAAGGGCCTCAATTTACAAAAGTAGCAAAGATTGTTATAATATAAACAATTGGGGGTGTAAATTTGCCTAAGAACGAAAGGGGCATTTCTGAAACGGTTATAAGGAGAATGCCAGTTTATCATAGATATTTAAAAGAATTAATTGACAGTGGTATTGAGAGAGTTTCTTCCAAGGAGCTTAGCCGCATCACTGGCTTTTCTGCGTCACAAATTAGACAGGACTTAAATAATTTTGGCGGCTTTGGTCAACAGGGCTATGGCTACAACACCAAGGCTCTAAAGGAACAGGTGGATAAAATTCTAGGAATAGATAAGTCTTATAAGAGCATAGTCATAGGTGCAGGTAGACTTGGTCAAGCCATTGCCAGATACAAGGGCTTTAGAGATTCTGGCTTTAATGTGATTTCTCTCTTTGATGTCAAAGAGGACATGGAAGACATAAGTGGCATCAAGGTTAGGAATATGAAGGACATGGAAAAATACATAAGAGATGAGAAAGTTGATGTTGCAATAATAACTGTGCCCAAGGAATTTTGCCAGGAAGTGGCAAAAAAAGTTATAGATGCAGGAGTTAAGGGGATTTGGAATTTTGCGCCCTACGATTTAAAGGGACCTGAAGGTGTAGTTGTTGAAAATATTAGACTTAACGATTCTCTTTTAACCCTTTCTTATTTTATGAAAGAAATTAGCTGACCTATTATTTATTAATAGGTTTTTTATTTATGGGAGAATTTTTTAATGAAGATAAAATTTGATGGAGATCTTTGCCTAATAAGTGAACTAGATGAGTTTAACCCAAGAGATATTTTCACCTGCGGTCAAGCCTTTAGGTGGTATGAAGAAGCTGACGGATCCTTTACCTTTATAGCTCATGGAAAAGTTGCCAATGCAAAAAAAGTTGGCGGAGAAATTTTCTTAAGAGGAGTGGACAGGACTTCCTTTGACGAAATTTTTTATAATTACTTTGACCTTTCTCGGGACTACAAACTTGTAATGGAAGAGCTTGCAAGAGACGAAGTCATGAAAAATGCAACGGAATATGGCAGGGGCATAAGAATTTTAAATCAAGACAAGTTTGAGACTATTATTTCCTTTATTATTTCTGCAAATAATCAAATACCGAGAATAAAAAATGCCATAGAAAAAATTTCTGAAATGTATGGGGATTTTTTGGGTCAAGATGAAAATAGAAAATATTATTCCTTTCCAAGTGCCGAAAAATTATCTCTTGCAAGGCCAGAAGACCTAAGAGAATTTGCAAGAGTTGGCTTTCGTGATGTGAGAATAGTTGAGACGGCAAAGTTAATAAAGGATGGCTATGTAAATTTAGATGAAATCGACAAGATGGACCTTGAAGATGCCAGATGTGCCCTCCAAGTTCTACCTGGAGTTGGACCAAAGGTTGCTGACTGCATCCTTCTCTTTGCCTTTGACAGAAAGGAGTCCTTCCCCGTTGATGTTTGGATAAAGAGAGTTATGGAAGAACTTTATTTAAAAGAAGTTACGCCAAAATCAAAAATTGCCATGAAAGGACGAGAAGTCTTTGGCAAAAACGCAGGCTTTGCCAACCAATATTTGTTTTATTATGGCAGAGAAAACAAGTTGGGAAAGTAATAAAAAATTAAAAACAAAGAAGCTCTTGGAGGAATATAAATTTCAAAAATTCTTCCAAGAGCTTTTATTTTGCATTTGTTATACTGAATTTCGCTTCAGTATTATTTTTTAAAAATTTCTAGCCTTTCTATCCTATCAAAGGCTTCATTTATTTTGTCTTTATTGACTGTTACTGCTATTCTTATAAAGCCCTCTCCGCCTGGTCCAAAGGCTTCGCCGTCAATTAAATTTACATGGGCCTTTTCTAATATTTCCCTTAGAACTTCCTTTGTAGTCATGCCTGGCACAGAAATTTTTGGAAAGATGTAAAAAGTTCCTTGTGGCTTTAAAACTTCTACATGCTTTAATTTTTTTAGCCTCTCATAGGCGAGATACATCCTCTCTTTGTACTCTTCATAGAGGGGTGGGCAAATCGCCTTTCTATTGGCAATGCCAAGGGCACCTGCGTGCTGGCAAATTGTTGGCACTGAATAGACTATGTTCTCGTGAATGTAGGTCATGGTCTTTATTAAGTCTTCATTGGCAAGGATGGCGCCAAGCCTCCAACCAGTCATGACAAAGTCCTTGGACATGGATGTAATTGAAATTACATTTTTAAATTCTTCGTCGTAGGTAATCATGGGCTTGAATTTGCTTTCGTAGGAATAAATTGTGTAAATGTCGTCGCAAATGACAAGAATATTGTATTTTTTTGCCATTTCATAAATTTCTCCTTGGGTCTCGTCACTATAAACTGCGCCCGTTGGATTGTTAGGCGTATTTATTATTAGGGCCTTAGTTTTTGCAGTGATTAATTTTTCAATTTCTCTTGGATCAATATTAAAGTTATTTTCAAATTTTGTCTCATAAATGACTGGCAGACCCCCTGTCATTTCAATTTGGTCGGGATAGACGCTAAAGTAGGGCGAAGGCACAATGACTTCGTCGCCTGGATTTATTATTGCCTCTAAAATTATATAAAGGGCTTCAGTGCCAGACATGGTAATTAAAATTTTCTTGGGGTCGCAGCTTACTCCGTAGTCTTCCCAGTAGGCCTTGGCGATTTCTTCTCTAAGTCCAAGGTAGCCTTGGGGGTCGGCGTAGTGAGTGTAGCCCTTCATCTGTGAGTCGTAGGCTTCTTTTATAATCATGTCATGAGTCCTAAGGTCTGGGTCGCCTAAGGCAAAATTTATAAAGTCAGGATATATGCTTGAATAGTCAGTGGAATAAAGAGACTCTTTAATATTTTTATATTTTTCTTGGATAAATTCTTTCATATTTCTTCCTCCATCAATAATATATTAACACAAATTTTTTTTATTTAAGGTCATGTTTTTAATTCCTTAAACATTCAAGATGTCTATGATATAATTAAATAAATACAGATAAAATAATAATCGTTATAAATAATATATAGGAGGAATCCTTTTGGATAAAATTTTAGTAAAACCCAATGGCCCACTAAGAGGCAATGTAAGAATATCAGGTGCGAAAAATGCTGCTCTACCTATACTTGCAGCTACAATTCTTGGAACAGAAGAAATAATTTTGGAAGATGTGCCTGAGCTTAAGGATGTTGAAATAATTACAGAAGTTTTGAGAAAACTTGGCCTTAAAATAAATAAGGAAGGCAATAAACTCATAATCGACCCTTCTGGACTCAATTCTTATAAAACAGACTACGAACTCATGAGCAAGATGAGGGCATCATTCCTTGTCATGGGACCCCTTCTTGCCAAGTTAAATAAGGCTTACAACTCCCTACCTGGCGGCTGCAACATTGGCTCAAGGCCAATTGACTTGCACTTAAAGGGCTTTAGGGCCCTAGGCGCCAATATAGAAATGACTCACGGCGAAATAAAGGCTGAGTGCGACAAATTAGTTGGCACGAGAATTTATTTGGACTTCCCTTCTGTTGGTGCAACTGAAAATATTATGACAGCTGCAGTTTTGGCTGAGGGCGAAACTGTAATGGAAAACTGCGCCATGGAGCCAGAAATTGTGGACCTGGCAAACTTTTTAAATAAAATGGGCGCCAAGGTAATGGGAGCAGGAACTTCAACTATAAGAATTAGGGGAGTGGAAAAGCTAAGAGGCTGCACTCACCAAGTTATTCCAGATAGAATTGAAGCAGGCACTTTCATGGTGGCAGCTGCAATTACTGGCGGCGACATCACAATTGAAAACATCATTACTTCTCACCTAAAGCCTGTCATTGCAAAGCTAGAAGAAACTGGGGCAAAGATAATAGAAGAGGACGACACAGTGAGAGTAATTGGCTCAGATGAAATAAGGCCAATTGAGATAAAAACTCTTCCTCATCCAGGTTTTCCAACAGACTTACAAGCGCAATTCATGGCACTTTTAACTCAAGCCGATGGACAATCTTCTATTATCGAGACAGTTTTTGAAAACCGCTTTATGCACGCCGAGGAATTAAAGAAGATGGGAGCAAAAATCAAAGTAGTAGATAGAGAAGCTATTCTATTGGGTAAGAGTAAACTATATGGATCCAAGGTTGCTGCAACAGACTTAAGAGCAGGAGCTGCCCTTATTCTTGCAGGACTCGTTTCTGAAGGTCAAACGGAAATCTCTGAAGTTCATCATATTGACAGAGGATATGAAAAAATTGAAGAAAAATTTAGAAATCTTGGAGCAGATATAAGAAGAGTATAGAAAAAGAAAGGAAGATGATAATGAAGAAAAAATTTATTATAGGAATGCTTTTAGTCCTATCCCTATTTATGGTAGCTTGTTCCAATAAAAAAGAAGAAGCTCAAGAGGAAGGCAAGGTCTTAAAGGTTGCAGTTTCAGAAGATACGACAACACTTGAACCAAATGCACTTTCTGATGACTATGAAGAAAATATTTTAATTCAAGTTTACGACACTTTAGTTAAGAGAAATTCTAAGGGTGAACTTGTAAATTCTCTTGCAGAATCCATTGAAAACCCAGATCCACAAACTTTTAAAATTAAGCTTAGAGAGGGAGTTAAGTTCTCCAATGGAGACCCACTTACTGCTGACGATGTAATTTTCACTCTTCAAAGAGCAGCAGCAAGTGACAGATACAAATCTTTTTATGGAAAAATTGACGCAAATTCTTACAACAAAGAAGATGATTTAACTTTTTCCTTTAAACTAAGTGAACCTGACGCGGCCTTTTTAAATTCACTTTCACATCCAGCAGTGTCTATAGTGTCTAAAGCCTATGTAGAAGGTGGAGCAGATCTTACTATTGCACCAATGGGAACAGGACCTTTTGTATTAGATGAGTGGATTCAAAATGACCACGCAACTTTTTCTGTAAATGAAAATTATTGGGGCGATGCTCCTAGTATTTCTGGTATCGAAATGAAGGTTATACCAGAAGCTTCACAAAGAATTATTGAGCTTGAAAGTGGTGGAGTTGACCTTGCATATAAAATCGACCCTGCAGAAATTTCAAATATAGAAGAAAATAAAGATTTAAAGCTTTACAGAAGATTAGATAATTCAATTCATTTTATTGGATTTAACGTAGCTAAGGCTCCTTTTGACAAGTTGGAAGCCAGGGAAGCTATGGTAAATGCAATTGACACTAAGACAATTTTTGAAACTGTCTACATGAACAGTGGAAAACTTGCAACAAGTCCAATAAACCCTAACTTCAAGTATTCTATTGCTGATTCATTAAAGCCAAATGCAGTAAATAAAGAAAAGGCAAAGGAACTTTTTGCTGCAGCAGGTCTTGGAGAAGGAACAAATCTTAAAATTTATACTTCTGACAACCAACAAAGAGTTAATGTTGCAACAATGATGCAAGACCAATTAAAGGATTATGGAATTGGCCTTAGCGTAGAAAGACTTGAATGGGGTGCCTTTGTAGATGCTGTTAGAAATAAGGAACATGATATGTTTATTATGAGTTGGAACCCATCAATAGTAGATGCACATTATGAACTTTTCCAACCTTTCCATTCTGAAAATAAAGGTAAGGAGCCAAATGTCACATTCTTTGGAAATGAAGAACTTGATAATTTAATTAAAGAAGGTATTTCAACTATTGACGATGCCAAGAGAGCAGACATCTATAATAGAGCCCAAGAGCTTATAAATAGAGAATATCCATGGCTTTACATCTGCTATGGCGAGACACTTGTTGCTGGTTCTAATAGAGTAGAAGGTCTCGATCTTCTTCCAAAATATCCACAAGAGCTTAAAGATGTAAGTCTTTTAGAAAAATAATTTTTTTTAAATTCACCAAGGTCTTCTTTGGTGAATTTTGTCTTTTCTACAGAAGAAAGGATTAGATATGACTAAATATGTATTAAAGAGACTTTTAATATTAATACCTACACTTCTTGGAGTGAGCTTTATAGTCTTCTTGCTCCTTTACTTGTCGCCAGGAGATGCTGCCCTTGCTGCAGCTGGACCTAACGCACCTAAGGAGACAGTAGATGCTATAAGAGAAAGTCTTGGACTAAATAAGCCCTTTATAGTTCAATATGGAAATTACTTAAAGGATTTAATTTTTCACTTTGACCTTGGCAAAAGCTATCAGTCAGGAAGATCAGTTTCAGAAGCTTTGCTTAGAGTTTTTCCAACAACTTTAAAACTTGCCGGTGGCGCCCTTGTCCTTGCCATAATTATGGGCATATCCTTTGGCGTAATAGCAGCCCTAAAGAAAAATACTTTTATTGACTCAATGATTACTGCCCTAGGCATGGTTTGGACTTGCAATGCCAATTTTTTGGTCAGGACTTTTACTTATAATTGTATTTTCAACAAAGCTAAAGATTCTTCCGGCATCAGGTTTTTCTTCCATAAAGCACATGATCCTGCCTTGGTTCGCCTTAGGCTTTCAGTCATCAGCTGTAATTATGAGGATGACCAGGTCTGCCATGTTAGATGTCCTAGACAAGGACTACATCAGGACTGCCTATGCCAAGGGACTTTCCAAAGCAAAAATTATTTTTGTCCACGCCCTTAAAAATGCAATGATTCCTGTTATAACCACAATTGGGCTTCAAGCAGGTGGACTTCTTGGCGGAAGTATTTTGACAGAAACAATTTTCTCCATTCCAGGCATTGGAAGACTAATGGTGGACTCCATAAAAACTCGTGACTACCCAATAATTCTTGGGGCAATTATGCTAATAGCCATAGTTTATTCTGTAATTTCCATTATCGTTGACATCCTCTACGGCTTTATCAATCCAAGAATAAAGGCAGACTACAAGTAGGTGAAATATGTTAAAGAGATTAAAAACATTTTTTAAATATTACAGGAGAAATAAAGTTGCAGTAGTGGCACTGGTCCTTTTAATTCTCATAATTTTTGCTGCAATTTTTGCCGACCTCCTTTCACCCTACGACTACACTGAGCAGTTTCCCAAGGATAACTTTTTAAGACCAAGTAGTGAACATCTAATGGGGACAGATAACTTTGGACGAGATATATTTTCGAGAGTCCTTCACGGAGCCCAAGTCTCCCTTAAAATTGGTTTCACATCTGTAATTATTTCCACAGTAATTGGAGTAATCATTGGTGCCTTGGCAGGTTACTACGAGGGAATTTTTGATGCCATAATTATGAGAGTCATGGACACGATCTTATCCATTCCACAACTTGTCCTTGCCATTGCCCTTGCTGCAGCTCTTGGTGGTGGCATGAAAAATTTAATTTTGGCAGTTTCCCTATCTTCAATTCCATCCTATGCCAGGATAGTTAGAAGTCAGGTCATGTCTGTAAAAAATTTAGAGTACATTGAATCAGCAAGGCTGGCTGGAGTAAAAACTTTTAAATTAATTTTTGCAGAAATTCTACCCAACTGCTTTGCACCCATAATTGTTCAAGCCACAATTGGTGTGGGCACTGCCATCTTATCTGCAGCTTCCCTTTCCTTTATTGGCATGGGAATTATGCCGCCAGAAGCAGAGTGGGGTCAAATGCTTTCTGAAGGGAGAGCTTATATTAGAAACTATCCACACATAACCCTATTCCCAGGCATGGCAATTGCCATAACAATTTTACTTTTAAATATTGTTGGCGACGCCTTAAGAGATGCCTTTGACCCAAAGTTCAGGAGGTAGTATGTTATTAGAAATAAAGGACCTTGAAGTTTTTTTCAAAAGCTCCCAAGGCATAGTAAAAGCTGTAAATAAAGTCAATATAAATACTCGTGAAAAAATGACAACTGCCATAGTAGGTGAATCTGGCTCGGGAAAGTCTGTAACTTCCCTTGCCGTTATGGGTCTTCTGGACAAGTCCTCTCTTGAAAAAATTTCTGGTGAGATAATTTTTGAAGGAAAAAATCTTTTAGAGTCTTCTCCAGAAGAATTAAGGCACATTAGAGGCAATAAGATCTCTATGATTTTTCAAGAGCCCATGACTTCACTTAATCCTGCTCTAAAGGTTGGCTACCAAATGTCTGAAGTCTTTAGGACTCACTTTGACATGGATAAAAAAACTGCCAGGGAAAAATCTATAGAGATGATAAAAAAAGTTGAAATAGATAGGGCAGAAGATGTCTACAATTCATATCCCCATGAGCTTTCTGGAGGCATGAGGCAGAGAATTATGATTGCCATGGCACTTTCATCTTCTCCAAAACTTTTAATAGCAGATGAACCTACAACTGCCCTTGATGTTACCATTCAAAAGGAAGTTTTAGAGCTCATGAAAAAATTAAAGGAAGACATGAATACTGCCATAATTTTTATAAGTCACGACCTTGGAGTTGTTTCTGACATAGCAGATTATGTAAATGTAATGTACGCGGGAAAAATCGTGGAGAGGGCGAGGGCAGAAGATATATTTAAAAAGCCCCTTCACCCTTACACAAGAGGACTTATAAGGGCAATACCTACTGCCCACAAGAAAAAGGACCAGCTCTACACAATTAGGGGGTCAGTTCCAAATCCAATTGACCTTCCAGAATCTTGCTACTTCTGCGATAGGTGTGACGAGAAGATGAAAATTTGCCAGGAAAAAATTCCTGAAGAAGTGGACATTGACGGTCATAAGGTATCCTGCTTTTTGTATAGGTGATAAAATGAGGGACGAAATTATTTTACAAGTTAAAAATTTGAATAAAGAATTTAAAATTAGCGGCGGCAAAAGCTTTAAGGCAGTTGATGACATTTCCTTCGACCTAAAAACTTCTCACACTCTTGGCGTTGTTGGCGAAAGTGGGTCAGGCAAGTCAACTCTTGCCAGGTGCATCATGGGACTTTATCCTGATGCCAGCGGAGAAATAATTTATAAGGGCAAAAATATTTTAAAGGAAAATCAGAGGGAATTAAAGGAATATAGAAAAGATGTGCAGATGATTTTTCAAGACCCCTATTCCTCACTTAACCCCAGAAAAAAGTGCAAGGACATAATTGCATCAGGCATAAGAAATCTCTTAGGCGAGAAGGACAAAAAGAAAATCGAAAAAAAAGTTTTGGAGACCATGGAAATTTGTGGCCTGTCAGAATATCACATGGAGAGATATCCCCACGAATTTTCTGGAGGGCAAAGGCAGAGGATTTCCATTGCCAGGGCACTTGCCGTTGACCCAAAAATAATTGTGGCAGATGAGCCAACTTCTGCTCTGGATGTTTCCATTCAGGCACAAATAATAAACCTTCTTGAAGACCTGCAAAGGGACTTGGGTCTATCCATGATTTTTATTTCTCACGACCTCTCTGTTGTAAGGCATGTGGCAGAGGAAGTCTTGGTCATGTATAAGGGCAGATGCGTGGAGTATAATGATTCTGAAGAAATTTTTGAAAAGCCAAGAGAGGACTACACGAAAAAATTATTGTCATCAGTGCCAGGCAAGACTCTGGCTCAAGTGGAAGATGTGTAGAAATTTTTCTTCCTGGGTATTATAATTAGATAAAGTAGATAAAACTGTAGGCTTCTACAGTTTTTTATTTTGGAGGTGAAAAGATGCTTGACCAAGAGGGCAAAAGAATTTTTTTTAGCGACCAAGAAAATAATATTGACCTTCCCCTTGAAATAATTGGGAATATTTATGACAAAAGAGAAGAGAAAATAGATTTTAAATCAAGTGATGATGATCCAAAAGAAGAAAACTTTACTCATAAAGATTTAAAGGAGAGCCAAGAAGAAAGTCTAGAAGAAGTTCAAAAGGAAGATAAAGAAGTCAATTCAGAAGAAAATCAAGATGAAGTTCAAGATGACAATCAAGAAGATGAGAATTTATTTGATGAAAATAAATATGATCCCTATTACTTAGAGAGAATCGACGAAGTTCAGGAAATTTTGGAAGAAATTTGCGAATCCATACCTTCTTATGCCTATGAGCATCTTAATGGTGGTATAATTCTTACAGAAGAGGCAAAGTACCACGAGGAAGCCTATGCAGAGGACCTAGTTATCATGGGCGAGTACCAAAGGTCAATGCTTGGCAACATGATAAAAATTTATTATGGGTCCTTTATGGACATGTACAGATTTTCCTCAAGGGAGACCCTAAGGGAAAAGCTAGAGGAAGTTCTCCTCCACGAGTTCACTCATCACTTGGAGTTTCTTGCCAATGAGTGGGGACTTGTAATTGAAGACAAGAAATTTTTAGAAGAATATAGAAAAAGGAAGCAAAATGAATAAAATTTTAGGATATTTTTATAAGGGTTTAGGCAAATTTTTTGACCTCATCTTAACCTTTTTAATTGTAATAGTTAATATTGCCGTAGATTTATTTTCAGCTGTAAGGAGATTGTTCTTATATATAATTTCCATGGGCGGCTGCTTGATAATATTTTTACTTTTAAATCCCTTTGCTTGGCAGGGACTTGCAAGAAATAAGTGGCTGTCAACTCTAATCATGCTGGCTATTATTGTGCCCCTACTTGGCAATGTGTCAGAATCTTTTTTGAAGTACATACATTATATGGTGACAGAATTTTTCTACGACAGGGCAGATCATTATCTCCTTGGTAAGGTTAATGAATTCGAAAGTATTTCTGGCTACGGCAGGGCTTATTGGGAGAAAAAAGAAAGGGAAAGAATTAGACAAGAAGAAGAGAGAAGGAAGAAGAGAGAGGAAGAATTTAGAGAGAGATTTAAAGATTTCGGTGGCTTTACTTGGACCACCTTCGACGATTTTTCTCAGTTTGATGAATTTTTTAGGCAGCAGGGTTACGGCGGCTTTTATGAAAATCAAGGTGGCTCTTATGGAAATAATTACGGCGGTTCCTACGGAAAGGGGCAAGGAGGAGGCTACGGCTTTAAGGACCAATACGAAAAAGCCTGCGACACTCTCGGCGTAAATTATAACGCAGACAAGTATGAAGTGAAGCTTGCCTACAGAAAGATGGCGAAAAAATATCACCCTGACTTAAATAAGGAAGAGGGCGCCAAGGAAAAATTCCAAGAAATAAATGCAGCCTACGAATTTTTAAACGACTCAAATATTGAGATGTATAAAAAAATGTCTGGGGCAAATTAATTTTATTTGATATGAAAATTTAGACAAAAAGAAAGGACCACGAGGGTCCTTTTTTAGTGTTTAGATTATTTAATTATACTTGCCCCCATTTGGAAAAATTCATCTGGGTCAACTGGTTTTTTATCTCTAAAGTTCATATTGTGTAAGAGATATTGATTGCCCTTGTATTCAAAGATTAAGTAAGTTGAGACAGCTTCAGTTCTGTCTGAACCCTTGCCACCGATGCCAACATTAAAGAAAGGATCCTTTTCAAATCTTTCTTTGTCAGCAGGACTTAAGTCTTCCTTGCTTCCAACAAATAAATTGTCATAAACTGAGTAGTAAAAATCCACTCCCTTTATAGTTCTCATTTCCTTGTAAGGAGCACTTGAAATAGGGTCGTGACCTTCAACAATTCTGTCTATAGCTAAAGTGATATGATCTGCATCTTCTCCTATTTGCTTTTTGTAGTTGACATCAATTGCCTTTCTCTTATTTAACTTTGCGCCAGTTTCATCCACATCTGCCGTATCTACAATTGTTATTCCGTCAAACTTATAGTCGCCTAAATTTTCTGGAGCGTAGGCTTCAAGGCCTGCCTTTTTTTCTGCCTTGGCAAGGTCAGTGTATTGTGTGTAATCATATTTTTGAGATGAAGATGAAATTGATCCTGTAATTTTTCCTGCTGCGAAAACTCCCACTGAAAGGACAAGGGCAAGGGCAGCCACAAATATAAATTTCTTTTTCATTTTAAATTCTCCTTTTTCTTCTGTAGACTTAATTTCTAAGTCAATTTTATTTTTGAGGTAAGCAGAAGGAGCAGAATTTTCCGCGCTCTTATTTAATTCTTTTTTTATATACTCATCAAAATTATTAAAATTATTCATAAATACTCTCCTTCTCGCCAAAGTCTTGGTCGACTTTCATTATTTCTTTCTTTAAATTTTTTCGAGCTCTAAAAAGTCTAGACTTAACTGTACCCGTAAAGGTCTTTAAGATTTTTGCGATTTCTTCTATGGAGAAGTCGTCGTAATAAAAGAGGACCAGGACTTCTCTTTCCTTGTGATTTAATTTTAAGAGGGCTGATTCAACTTCATTATTTAATACAAATTCATCTTCTCCACTTGAAATAAGATTTGAGTCAGCCTTTTCCAAAATAAATTCGTCGGGAAATTCTCTCTTTCTATTTTTATATCTGGTGTAGCAAGAATTTTTTAAAATTGAAAAAATCCAAGGTTTTAATTTGTTAAATTCCTTCAAGTTATTTATGTTTTTGTAAATAGAAAGGAAGGTGTCTTGGAGGACATCTTCTGCCTCCTCTCTATTTCCCAAGATGAGAAGGGCAGTTCGGTACAAGCTTAAGTAGTATTCTTCATAGAGGAGATTAAAGGAATCTTTGTCGCCCTTTTTTAATTTTTTAAAATTTTCTATGTTAAATTTTTGGGGATTCATTTTAACCTCCTTTAGATGCATCTACTTATAAGACTATTTAGGATGGGAAAAGGTTCATTTTTTTCAAAAAAAATCTCCACCTAAGTGGAGAAATTAATTTAAAGTCTTATCTGATATCCAGCCCCTTAAATTTTCACCAGAGATGCTGGACTTAACTTCTACATGGCACCAAATTCTCTCGCCCTGCTCAATTTTTGTCTCTAAGACATAAAGTTCAGTTCCCTTTTCCAAAATTTTTATAATTTCAGAATCTACACTTGCTTCCTTTCTTAGGTTTGCCTTTTCTGTGGCAACATTCCTGTAAGTGTGTAGAAGTTCAGAAGATTTTTTTGCAGTTTGAGCTGCATCGGTGTAGTCATTTTCTTTTTCAAAACTTTCTGTTTGATCTTTATCTTTGTTTATATCAATGGCATTTTTGCTTTCAATTTCTTTTTTTAGGCTTGTTGCCTTGGCAGATTCAGGCACGACGCCAAGGTAGGAATTTAAAAGAAGCATTGCTTCATTTACTTTATTTTCCTTGTAAGCATCCTTTACCTTATTCAAAATTATATTGTCTATGGAGAGGAGTTTATCTTGAGCTGCCTTATAATTTTTCTCGTCTTCTTGAATTACCTTTTTAAAATTGTAGGCTGAATCAATATAATTTTCTTCCTGGTAAAGTTTGATGCCCTTTTGGTAGAAGTCATCAGATTGAACTAACTTCTTTAGTTTTTCCATTTCATTTGAAATTTCTGGACTGGTCTTTTTCTTTGTAGCTTCCTTGTATAAGTCCAGTGCCTCTTTGTACTCGCCACTTAGGGCAAGTCCCCTTGCATCCTCAATTTTATTTACGTTTCTCGTTATAACTGCGAAATTAATTATAAATAGAGAGATTATGGACAAAATAATAATTAAAACTATGGAGAAAAACACAATCTTTGCAGAAAATTTCTTTGGTTTTTTTGTAGTCACTTCATTAGTTCTGTCAACTTTGAGGCTCTCTGTGTTTGGAGCAATCTTTGAAAGGTTTGTCTGAGTCAAGTGAGTCTCCAAGGTCTTTAAATTTATGTCTGAAGTTGACTTGGTGTTTTCAAGAACATTTAAAATTTTTGAATTAATAAGTGGCTCAGTCAAATTATTTAGGACAAAACTTTTATTTCTGCCACAAAAATCACATTCGCTGCTGTCCTTTTCGTTTATAAAACCACAGGCACAGCGCCAAAAATCAATTTGGTTTTCGCCATAAGTTTTAATTCCGTCGCCAAGAGTTTCCTTTATTTGTGCACGCTTTTTTTCGGGAATGACTGGCAAACTCATGTCATATTTTTTTTCAGAACAAGTTATAGTCTTTCCGTCGCAAGTGTACTTTGATATGTAAATGTCTATAGCCCTTGCCTTATAAAATCTCTCATCCAATAAAAAAGGATCCAAAAAATATCTCGTATAGGGCTCAATATTAACTGCTTGAGAAAAATAAAATTCTCTGCCATTAAAGAGATATGACTTTTCAATAGACTTGAACTTTACGGCAAATTCAATGTTTGTGACAAAGGAGTCCTGTGCATTTAAGACATCAATGGCTAGGGCAAAATCGCCGCTAGTGAGTTCTGCATTGGCAATTTGAATTTTTTCACTTGTATTAAAGCTAAGTTTAGTTGGCAGTGTTCTAAAAAAACTCATAAAGACTCCTTTCTATCCATACTTTATTACTTAATTATAAGCTACTTGAAAAATTTTTACAATATGGCTTCTATTTACTAAATTAGACCTTTAGCATATAATTTAATTATATGGAAGGAGAAGGTGAAATGAACTTAAAAGAAAAATACATTAAGCTCAATGACGAGGAAATTTTTTATCTGGACAATGAAAGCAAATCGGAGAAAAATATTTTAATGATTCATGGAAATATGTACTCATCTTCTTGTTTTATTGAAATCATAAAAGAATTAGAGGACTATCACATATTTGCCCCAGACATGAGGGGATATGGCAAGTCTTCCTATAATAATAAAATTACTTCAATTGATGACTTTGTTTCAGACATAAAAGAATTTATTTTAAAGCTGGATATAAAAAACTTTACCCTAGTATCCTGGTCTCTTGGCGGTGGCGTCGCCCTTGAACTTTCCAGGGACAAAGACATAAAAGATAGGATAAAAAATCAAATATTTCTTGCACCCTTTGGCTACGCACCCTTTAGGACCAATGGCGCAGATATTTTGACAAATAATTTTCACGAGTATTTAAATAATTTTGACTTTATAAACCCTCAAAAAAACCTAGAAATTTTCAAGGGTCTCATGACCTTTAACATGAATTTAATCGAGGACAGCTTTGCCAGCATGGGCATGACGGGAACAGAATTAAAAAAAGACAACATCAGAGTTTTATTTAAGACCTTTATCTACAATGTAAAGTTGCCAGAAAAGGAAGAGTTTGAGAGAAATGTTGAATCGGCAATTAGGCAGAGAAACTTAGACGAAGTTGCAGGCATCTTGAGAGATTATAAATATCATGGAGGAAGGCTTGCCATGAAGAGCCTAGTCCTTCATGGCTATGATGACAAAATAATATCTTACATGGATGGAAAATTTTTATCAGATGAAATTGGCGCAAAATTTGAAAAGCTAGACGATTGTGGGCACGCTGTAATGACTGACAAAAAGAATTTAGTAATAAAAAATATAAAAAAATTTGTGGAGGAATAAATGAAAGTACTATTAGGCCAAGGCATGGCAAGAAAATATGGAGACACAATAAGAAAATTAGGTTATGAGGTAATTGGCTATGACGAAAAAAATCCTAATGCAGTGAAAGATTATGGCGAAGACATATTAATTGGCGCAATAAATTTAGAAAATTTAAATTACAAGGACCACAAAAATTTAAAGTACATCTTTTTGACATCAGTGGGCATTGACTTTTTGGACTTAAATTACATTAAAGAAAAGGAAATAGTTTTATCTAACAACAACGGCGCCTACGACGACCCCATAGCCGAGTGGATTGTCTATGGACTCCTTCAAATAGATAAGGAAGACAGAAAAAACATAGAAAACCAAAAGGAAAAACTTTGGAAGAAGAGGAGTTTCTCCCACAACCTCTATGGCAAGAAGGCAATATTTTTGGGCACAGGCACAATTGCCATAGGAGGAGCAAAAAGGCTAAGGGGCTTTGACATTGAACTAAATGGATTTAACACCAGCGGCAGAAAAGTTGAGCCCTTTGACAATGTCTATTCAGTAGATGAGCTTGACCACATACTTCCACAAATGGACTACATCATAATGTGCCTGCCAGGAACAGAAAAAACTCATCACCTATTAAATAGAGAAATATTTAAAATCCTAAAAGATGGAGTAGTAATAGTAAACATATCAAGAGGAGCAACAATTGACGAAGAGGCACTTGTAGAAGCACTTGAATCAGGAAAAGTAAGAGGGGCAGCCCTAGATGTCTTTGAAGAAGAACCACTAGATGAATCATCACCACTTTGGGACATGGATAATGTCTACATCTATCCACACATATCCTTCTCCTGCGAAGACTTGGGCAGAAGACAGTTTGAAACAGCCTACCAAAACCTAAAGGCCCTAAAAAATGACGGCGACTTCAAAAATATAGTAGACTTCGACAAGGGCTATTGAAAATAAAATAAATTGGGGAAGAGTTTGTAATTTATAAAGATAAGTTGCAAACTCTTTTGTGTTTAAAACATACTGATTACATTGCTTAAATTGATTTTATAGGCGATTTCAGTTATAATTATTTTAATTATGATATATTTTAATCGGAATTTTGACAGATTTTGCCAAGACCTTATCCCCTGGGATTGGGTTTTTTTATGGAGGTTTTATGAGTAATAAGAAATTTTATGTTACGACGCCAATTTATTATCCAAGTGACAATCTTCACATTGGTCATACTTACTGCACTGTGGCAGTTGATTGTGTTAAGAGATTTAAAAAAATGCAAGGCTATGATGTTTTCTTTACTACTGGTACTGATGAACATGGTCAAAAGATAGAGGCTAAGGCTAAGGAATTTGGCATGAAGCCAAAGGATTATGTTGATGGCATTGTCAAAAATATCAAAAAGCTTTGGGAAACTATGGACATTGACTACGATTATTTTGTCAGATCTACTGATGAGGATCACGAAGAAGATGTTAGAAATATTTTCCAAGAGCTTTACGACAAGGGCGACATTTACAAGGGCGAATATGAAGGTTTTTATTGTACTCCTTGTGAATCTTTTTGGACTGAGGCACAAGTTGGTGAAGACCACACTTGTCCTGACTGTGGAAGACCAACTCAGCTTACTCATGAGGAATCTTATTTCTTTAGGCTTTCTAAGTACAAGGACAGGCTTTTAAAATACTATGAAGACCACCCTGAGTTCATTGAGCCTGCTTTTAGAAAAAATGAAATGGTTAAAAACTTTTTCGAAGGCAAGGACGGTCTTGAAGATCTTTCTGTTTCTAGGTCTACTTTTGATTGGGGAGTTAAGGTTCCCTTTGATGACAAGCATGTTGTTTATGTTTGGATAGATGCTCTTGCATGCTACTTAACTGCTATTGGTTATGGCACTGACAAGGAAAAGTTTAATTCTTATTGGCCAGCTGGCGTTCACTTTGTTGGCAAGGAAATTATTAGATTCCATGTTATTATTTGGCCTGCTATTTTAATGGCACTTGATTTGCCTCTTCCTGACAAGGTTTTTGGTCATGGCTGGATTTTATTTGACAACGACAAGATGAGTAAGTCCAAGGGAAATGTTATTTATCCTGAGCCAATTATCAAGCTTTATGGTGTTGATGCTCTTAAATATTTCTTGCTAAGAGAATTTTCTTTTGGCTCTGACGGATCTTTTAATATTGAAAAATTCATGCAAAGACTTAATTCTGACTTAGCTAACGACCTTGGCAATCTTCTTTCAAGAACTGTCTCCATGATTTCTAAATACAATGATGGAGTCATTGAAGATATGGGTGCAAGAGAAGATGTGGATGATGATCTTGAAA